>NZ_DASWOM010000059.1:0-69719 GCF_036398755.1 Acerihabitans sp.
AGCTGGCTACATACCAAAGACCCGCAGCAGAAAAAGGCCAAGGCAAAAACCAAAGTGCAGCGCAAAAAGAAAGCGCAGCACCTGCGCGCCTTGCAACATCCCCAGGCCAAAACCACCAAGGCTAAAGTGATTAAAACGCCGAAAACGCCGGAGGCTAAGGAAGGGGAATACCTGGCGGGCAGCGAGGATAACGTATTTGCGCTGACCACCGTCTACGCCACCAAGGCCGCCGCCATGCGCGCCGCCACCGCAAAATGGAACAAGCTACAGCGCGGCGTCGCCGAGTTCTCGCTGACGCTTGCCATGGGCCGGGCCGATCTCTACCCGGAAACACCGGTGGCGGTGAAGGGCTTTAAATCGGTGATAGACGAGCAGGAATGGATAATCAGCAAGGTGACGCATAGCCTGAGCAATAGCGGCTATACCACGTCCCTGGAGCTGGAAGTGTTATTAAGCGATGTGGAATTTGAAAGCGATGAATAGGGAATGTTATTTAATATAAGGTTAATTAGATTTACATGATTCACTAATAGTGAATATCAGGATCGCCGGTGATAGACTTGCCAGCAGATTAAATCGGAAGGGATATTCAGCTTATGATGCATTGCCCGCTGTGCAAAAACGCCGCTCATGCCCGTTCAAGCCGCTATCTTAGCGATACCACCAAAGAACGTTATCACCAATGCACTAATATCAATTGCGGCCATACGTTTAAGACTATGGAAAGCATTACGGAATCCATTATGACCCCGGGCCATGTAAATCCGGCGCCGCCACATCCCAGGGCTAAGCAAGATGCGTTTTGGTTCTGAGCCAAGCCTGCGAGAGCAGGTTTTTTTACGCCTGCCGTTTGCCCGTTTCCGGTGTCTAAACTGCGTCACTGGTGAGGCACGATATTTTCTGGTGAGACACTTTTGAGACACTCGGATAAAACAGGGGAAATTGAAGCGGGGTAGGTTGGTTGTAATATGATGATTTACATGGTTTTTCTTGGTGGCCCCTGCTGGACTTGAACCAGCGACCAAGCGATTATGAGTCGCCTGCTCTAACCAACTGAGCTAAGGGGCCGAGTGGGCGTTGATTATAGAGTAACTCAGTTGCCAGATCCATAGGGCGGCGGTTTGCTTGGCGGATTTATCGCCAATTACGCGCTATTATTAACCGGCGATGATAGCATGCTGCATTTTCAGGAGTTTTCAAGATGATAGAGGACATTCTTACCCCGGGCCTAAGGGTGGTGTTCTGCGGTATCAACCCCGGGTTGTCCAGCGCCCACATGGGATTTCATTTCGCTAATCCTAATAACCGCTTCTGGAAAGTGATTCATCTGGCCGGGTTTACCGAGCGCCAGCTTAAACCCGAAGAGGAGCAACAATTACTGGTTACCGGGTGCGGCATTACCATGCTGTCCGAGCGGCCAACGGTGGAGGCGACGGAGCTTACCCGCGAGGAATACCGTGAAGGCGGCAAGCGGCTGATTGAAAAAGTCCGGGAATACCAGCCCACTGCCCTGGCGGTGCTGGGCAAGCAGGCCTATCGGCAGGCGTTCCGGGTGAGCAATGCGATCTGGGGCAAGCAGGAAGTCACCATCGGCAAGACCGAGATTTGGGTGCTGCCCAATCCCAGCGGCCTGAACCGCATGGGGTTCGAGACGCTGGTTAAATCCTATCGCGAGCTGGATGCCATTCTGGCGACGCGCGGTCGTTAGCCGCCCGGTTAATCCGGGCGAACAAGATCGATTACGCATAAAAAAGCCCCGCCGATGAGAGCGGGGCTTTTTTATGCCGTTAAACGCCGCGGCAGGCCCGGCTACGGGCCTGGCGGGGTCTAGTCGTCCAGGAAGCTGCGCAGCACTTCAGAACGGCTGGGATGGCGCAGCTTGCGCAGCGCCTTCGCTTCGATCTGACGGATACGTTCGCGGGTGACGTCAAACTGTTTACCCACTTCTTCCAGCGTATGGTCGGTATTCATATCAATGCCGAAACGCATGCGCAGCACTTTGGCTTCACGGGCGGTCAGGCCGGCCAGCACATCATGGGTGGCCGAGCGCAGACTTTCCGAGGTGGCGGAATCCAGCGGCAGTTCGAGGGTGGTATCCTCGATAAAATCACCCAAATGCGAATCTTCATCGTCGCCGATCGGCGTTTCCATGGAGATAGGCTCTTTGGCGATTTTCAGCACTTTGCGGATTTTATCTTCCGGCATCAGCATACGTTCCGCCAGTTCTTCAGGGGTGGGCTCGCGGCCCATTTCCTGCAGCATCTGGCGGGAGATGCGATTGAGCTTGTTAATGGTCTCAATCATATGCACCGGTATACGGATAGTGCGCGCCTGGTCGGCGATGGAGCGGGTAATGGCCTGACGAATCCACCAGGTGGCATAGGTCGAGAACTTATAACCGCGGCGGTATTCAAATTTATCTACCGCCTTCATCAAACCGATATTCCCTTCCTGGATTAAATCCAGGAACTGCAAACCGCGGTTGGTGTACTTCTTGGCAATGGAGATCACCAGGCGCAGGTTCGCTTCCACCATTTCCTTCTTGGCGCGGCGGGCTTTCGCTTCGCCAATGGACATGCGGCGGTTGATATCCTTCACCTGCTCGATGGTCAGGCCGGTTTCTTCTTCGATCTGACGCAGTTTTTGCAGGTTGCGATGGACATCGTCGTCCACTTCGCGCAGTTTTTCCGACCACGGCTTGTTCATCGCCAGCGCGGCTTTGAACCAGGCTTCGCTGGTTTCGTTGCCGGCAAACAGCGTGACGAAGTTTTTCTTCGGCATTTTGCTGACTTCGACGCACAGCTTCATGATCAGGCGTTCTTGCGTGCGCACGCGATCCATCATGGAGCGCATGTTGCTGACCAGGTAATCAAACTGTTTCGGCACCAGCCGGAACTGTTTGAACACTTCAGACAGTTTCAGAATTTCATCAGCCGATTTGGCATGACTGCGGCCGTTGGCTTTAATCACGTTGCGGGTGGCTTCGTACTGATCGCGCAGGTCGACGAATTTCTGGCGCGCCAGTTCGGGATCGATACTGTTATCGTCCTCGGCGTCGTCGTCTTCTTCCTCTTCGTCTTCGTCGTTATCAGCCAGCTCCGCCGTGGTTAACTCCGAGCCGATATGGGTCGCGGTAGGCGCCATTTCTTCTTCGGCGTTCGGATCGACAAAACCGGTGATCAGGTCGGACAGGCGCGCTTCGCCCGCTTCCACCCGGTCATATTGTTCCAAAAGATAGGTAATTGCCTCAGGGTACTCGGCAACCGAGCACTGCACCTGATTAATCCCGTCCTCGATACGCTTGGCGATATCGATTTCACCTTCACGGGTCAGCAATTCAACCGTACCCATTTCGCGCATATACATGCGCACCGGGTCGGTGGTTCGTCCGATTTCGGACTCCACGCTGGATAAGACCTGCGCGGCGGCCTCGGCGGCATCCTCGTCGGTGTCGGAGGTGTTTTCGGCCAATAGCAGATCGTCGGCATCCGGTGCTTCTTCCATCACCTGGATGCCCATGTCGTTAATCATCTGGATGATGTCTTCGATCTGGTCGGAGTCGACGATATCCTCCGGCAGATGGTCATTGACCTCGGCAAAGGTCAAATAGCCTTGCTCCTTACCACGAGTGACAAGTAGCTTGAGCTGTGACTGCGGGTTTTGCTCCATAAGACGGTATCCACACTTCAGATTATAATTCGGTGTTGGTCGGTGAAATTTCATCACCAACAAGAGATCAGGCCTTTGTTTAACGCCGCAGCCCAGTACGGCATCGCACAGGGCATTGCCCTGCCATATATAGGCAATTAAGCCTCGGTGTCATTCATGTCTTTTTGGCCAGAGCCATATTCAGCGACCAAAGCTCTTTTCGTTCTTCGGTCGTCAATCCGTGCGTTCTATCGCGTGCTATCAGCTCTTCCTGGCGTTGTTCCAGTATGGAATCGTAAAGGCTCGCCAGGGTATCAACAAACGTCGCTTCGATCATTTCTTCTATGATCATGTGGTTCCAAATCGCCAGCGTTTCAAGCTGCGGGCTGGATTTATTATCCCGGTACAGCTCAAGCAACTGCCCCGTGGTCAGGCCCGGCTGCGCCTGGCAGGTTTGGACTAATTCTATAAACAGCGGCACACCCGGTTGATTCGCCTGCTCCAAACCCTGTAAGGACGGGATTAGGGCCGACAGGCGCGGGTTTTGCACCAGCAATCCTATAAGTATACGCATGGTTGTGCGTTTTATCCGGGGTTGCGGTGAAATATTTGTGTTGCCCGCCTGCTTGGGCAGCAGCTTTTCCAATTGGTTATCGTCCAAAATGCCCAATTTATTACCCAACTGCCGGCGCAGGTACATGCGCAGCGTTTCTCCCGGCACCTGGCTTATCAGGGGCAGCGCCAGGGTGCTGAGCTTGGCGCGGCCGTCCTGGCTGCTTAAGTCCACCTGCGGCATCAGCGTCTCGAACAAAAATACCGACAGCGGCTGCGCCTGTTCCATACGTTGCTCAAAGGCCTCTTTACCAATCTGGCGCACCAGGGTATCGGGATCTTCTCCGTCCGGCAGGAACATAAAACGCAGCTGGCGTCCGTCGTTCAAATAGGGCAGCGCGGTTTCCAGCGCCCGCCAGGCGGCTTCCCGGCCCGCGCGATCGCCGTCGTAGCAGCAGATAACCTGGTCCGTGGCGCGATAGAGCAGCTGGATATGCTCGGCGGTAGTGGCGGTGCCGAGCGAGGCGACGGCATAATCGATGCCGAACTGCGCCAGCGCCACCACGTCCATGTATCCTTCCACCACCAGCAGGCGCGCAGGCGTCGGGTGTTTTTGCTGCGCCTCGTAAAGCCCGTACAGCTGGCGGCCTTTATGAAAAATCTCGGTTTCCGGCGAGTTCAGGTACTTCGGCTGGCCGTCGCCGAGGATACGCCCGCCAAAGGCGATAACGCGTCCGCGCCGGTCGCGGATCGGGAACATGACCCGCTCGCGAAAACGATCGTAGACGCGCCCCTGATCGTTAGTCACCAGCATTCCGGCATCGTTCAATGCCGTGCGATCGTCCGCGGACCGGCCGAAACCTTTTAACACGTTATCCCAGCCGGGCGGAGCGTAGCCGATGGCGAAATGGCTGATGATTTCCGCGCTTAAGCCTCGTTTGGCCAGGTACTGGTGCGCCGGCGCGGCGGCGGGCTGCTGCAGCGCCTGCAAATAAAAGCCGCTGAGCTTTTCCATGACCTGATACAGGCTCTGGCGCTGATGGCGTTCCTGCTGGTTGGGACCTGCTCCCGCCTCGGACGGCACTTCAAGCCCGTGCATGGTGGCGAGTTCCTCGATGGACTCGACAAACTCAAGCCGGTCGTAATTCATCAGGAAATCGATGGCGTTGCCATGGGCGCCGCACCCGAAGCAGTGATAAAACTGCTTTTCGCCATTAACGGTAAACGACGGGGTTTTTTCATGGTGAAACGGACAACAAGCGTGATAATTCTTGCCTTGCTTTTTCAGCTTCACCCGAGCGTCGATCAGGTCGATGATATCGGTGCGAGCCAACAAGTCGTTGATAAATACGCGTGGGATTCGTCCAGCCATAAGCCCTGATTAGTTAGCCTATAAACGAGAACAAGCCGCGCAATCCTTGCGGATCGCACGGCCTTCGTATGCAACTGCTAAGTCTGCGGATTAATCACGCGGTTGGGGTTTACACCCCGAAAAATTAATACAGACGAGTGCGGCGTGCGTTTTCGCGAGCCAATTTTTTTGCATGACGTTTTACTGCGGATGCTTTAGCGCGCTTGCGTTCGGTAGTCGGTTTTTCATAGAACTCACGACGACGAACTTCGGCCAGAACACCTGCTTTTTCGCATGAACGTTTGAAGCGACGCAGTGCTACGTCGAAGGGCTCGTTTTCACGTACTTTAATTACCGGCATGTAACTCTCACCTCGATAGAATTCGGATTTTGCTGCTGACTTGTGTCAGCCGTTTCAAAATGGTGCGGAATTTTACTTCAACCAGGGCTGCTTTGTAAAGCGCCACGGCCAATGATATTGCAGGCTGACTGGCAAACAGAGCGACTCATTGCCGCGCCTTTCATGATTTCTGGGACTGATTATACCCCAAAACGGCCAAATTTGCTGCACCTGATTGGCGTGCTCGATTAAAAAGCGGCAAATTAAATGGCCTGGCCTGTTGATCCGGGATCTTTATCGGCCCGATCCTGGATCTTCCCGCGGATCCCGCGTTCCGCAAGGGCCACACTTGTATCATGGACTGGGCTGGAAAGACACCGAATTTACGCGCGGACCACCGCGTCGGCGGGTGCCCCCGGGCGGGATTATGGTAGACTATGCGCCGCGCAACCTGGAGTTGATGAAAATTATGCGAGTTTTAGGTATTGAAACCTCCTGCGACGAAACCGGCGTGGCGATTTACGACGAGCAGGCGGGGCTGCTGGCCAACCAGCTTTACAGCCAGGTCAAACTGCATGCCGACTACGGCGGCGTGGTGCCGGAGCTGGCGTCGCGCGATCATGTGCGCAAGACCGTGCCGCTTATCCAGGCCGCGCTACGCGAGGCCGGGCTTGACGCGCGCGCTATCGACGGCGTGGCCTATACCGCCGGTCCCGGCCTGGTGGGGGCGTTGATGGTGGGCGCAACCGTAGGGCGCGCCCTGGCCTATGCCTGGAAGGTGCCGGCCATCGCCGTGCATCATATGGAAGGCCATTTGCTGGCGCCGATGCTGGAAGACAACCCGCCGGCATTCCCTTTTGTCGCGCTGCTGGTGTCGGGCGGGCATACCCAGCTGATTGCCGTCACCGGCATCGGCCGCTATGAACTGCTGGGCGAGTCGATAGACGACGCGGCCGGCGAAGCCTTTGATAAAACCGCCAAGCTGCTTGGACTGGATTATCCCGGCGGTCCGCTGCTGTCTAAAATGGCGCGCCGGGGCGCGGCCGGGCGTTTTACTTTCCCGCGCCCGATGACCGACCGGCCGGGACTGGATTTCAGCTTTTCCGGCCTGAAGACCTTCGCCGCCAATACTATTCGCGCCAACGGGCAGGACGACCAGACGCGGGCGGACATAGCCCGTGCGTTCGAGGATGCGGTGGTGGATACGCTGGCGATTAAATGCCGTCGCGCGCTGGATCAGACCGGGCTGGCGCGGCTGGTGATCGCGGGCGGCGTCAGCGCCAACAGCACCCTGCGCGAGCGTCTGGCGGAGATGATGCAAAAACGCGGCGGCCAGGTGTTTTACGCCCGTCCGGCGTTTTGCACCGATAACGGCGCGATGATTGCCTATGCCGGCATGGTGCGCCTGCAACACGGCATCCACGCCGATTTAGGCATTACCGTGCGGCCGCGCTGGCCGCTGGCGGAACTGACGCCGGTCTGATTTTCCGCCGCTGATGCCCTGGCCGCCGCCCGGTTTATTTGTCCTGCTGATGATCCGGGGATCCGTCATGCCGCGCCAGGGTATCGCGATCGCCGCCTTCTCCCGGCGTTCCCCCGTCCAGCCGGTCGATATCCTTGTCTTTTTGCCGTTTGCGCCAGATACGGCTTTCCTGGCCGCGCCACAGGCGCTGGATATTGTCGTGATGACGCAGCAGTACCAGGCATGACAGCATGGACACCGGGAAGGTGAACTGCGGTTTGAACCACCAGACGTAAAACGGCGCGATAAGCGCGCTGATAATGGCGCCCAGCGACGAATAACCGCTCAGCAGTACCGTCAGCAGCCAGGTCCCCGCCATCAGGCCGGTCAGGTCCCAACCGATGGGGGCGATGGCGCCGAACGCGGTGGCCACGCCTTTGCCGCCCTGGAAGTGAAAGAACACCGGATAGATATGGCCGATACAGGCGGCGATGGCAATCAGCCCCAGATAGAACGGCGGCACCCCGAGATGGTAGCCCAGCCATACCGGCAGCATGCCCTTGAAAACGTCAAACGCCATGACGCACGCCGCAGCCGTCTTGCCGCCGATACGCAGCACGTTGGTGGCGCCCGGATTACCCGAGCCGTGGGTGCGGGGATCGGGCAGCCGGGCAAGTTTGCAGATAAGTATCGCGCTGGACACTGAACCGCAAAGATAGGCGAAGATTATCATGCCAATCGCGATAGCATTCATAACCAAGTTCCATCCCGTAATCATCGTTTTATTTGCCTAAGTGTGGATAATACGCATATTCCTTTCGAAGTGGTATCCAACATCCATAAAAAGCGGGTATGGCGCATGGACATTGTCTTTATAGAACAGTTAACGGTTATGACGGTTATCGGGGTGTATGACTGGGAGCAAACCCGTCAGCAAAAGCTGGTGTTTGATATCGAGATGGGCTGGGATAACGGGCGCGCGGCGCGAAGCGACGACGTGGCCGATTGCCTGAGCTACGCCGATGTCAGCGAGGCGGTGCTGTCGTTTGTCTCGGGCGGCCGGTTTGCGCTGGTGGAGCGGGTGGCCGAAGAAGTGGCCGAGCTGCTCCGCCGGCGTTTTAACCTGCCCTGGGTGCGCATAAAACTCAGCAAGCCGGGCGCGGTGCCGCAGGCGAGGAGCGTGGGCGTGATAATCGAGCGCGGAAAACGAAAAGTCTGAAAGTTTATGACTCTTAATCTAAAATTCATGCAGCGGAAACCTTTTTACCGTATGTTTGTCTCATTTTCCGGGTTGTTTTAGCGGCTGGGTTTGATGTTGAACCGCCGCTTTTTTGTTGTCGGTTGATTGAGGGGAACGTTTTGTATGACAGGACTGCCTGATGTGTTTATTGCGTTTATTCTTGGGGTGGTGGAGGGGTTAACCGAATTTCTGCCCGTCTCTTCGACGGGGCATATGATTTTAGTAGGCACATTGCTGGGCTTCACTGATGACAGGGCGAAAACCTTTGAGGTGATTATCCAGCTGGGGTCGATCCTGGCGGTGGTGGTGATGTTCTGGCGCCGGCTGTTCGGCCTTATCGGCATCCATTTCGGCCAGGTGCCGCACGAGGGTATCGGCACCGGGCGCCTGCGGTTGGGGCATATCCTGCTGGGCATGATACCGGCTGTGGTCCTGGGCCTGGTGTTCCATGAACAGATCAAAGGGCTGTTCGAGGCGAAATACGTTATGTTCGCGCTGGTGGTCGGCGGCGTGCTGCTGCTGGCCGGCGAGTGGCTGAAGCCGAAAGTGCCCCGCGCCGTTGGCGTCGATGACATCACCTATTTGCAGGCTTTCTTGATCGGCTGTTTCCAGTGCCTGGCGCTGTGGCCGGGTTTTTCCCGTTCGGGCGCCACCATCAGCGGCGGCTTGCTGGTGGGTGTCAGCCGCTACGCGGCGTCGGAGTTCTCCTTTATCCTGGCGGTGCCGATGATGCTGGGGGCGACGGTGCTCGATCTTTACAAAAGCCTGCCTTTCCTGTCCTGGCAAGATTTCCCGATGTTTGCCGTGGGATTTGTCACCGCGTTTGTGGTGGCGCTGATTGCCATTAAACTGTTCCTGCAGATCATTAAGCGTATTTCGTTTGTTCCTTTCGCCATCTACCGCTTTATCCTGGCGGGGCTGGTGTATTGGGTGCTGATGTAACGCTTTTCGACGCCGATATATCATGACCATAAAAAAACGCCCGTCGGGCGTTTTTTTATGGTCATGATAGCGCGGGAGGTCAGTCCTGCAGGGTCTCGGCGCGCGACTGCTCCTGGCCTTGTTTCCATACCGTCAGCGCCTTCAGGCGACGCAGGCGGATCTCCTCGCCGATTTCCGCGCCGGTAAAACCCGCGTCGATGACGTCGCGGTTGGTCACCGCCGCCGCCGTCCGGTAGGCCTCGCGCAGGTAGTCTCCCTGCGGATAAGGATTATTTTCAAAACCGGTGCGCCCGCGGGCGTCGGCCTCGCTGGTCATGATCATCTGCTCCAGGCGCTCCGGCTTGCGCCAGACATCGATGGCGCTGAACAGTTTCATCAGTGTCTTGGGGGTGAGGCGGTCCACGGTATGGATCAAATCGTGGTATTCGGCGACGATTTTTGCCAGATCCCGTAGGCTGTTCGGCACCCGCATACGCGTACACAGGTCCTCCACCAGCTTGACGCCGGCCGGGCCGTGGCCGTGATGGTGAGGCCACAGATTACGCGGGGTCAGGCCCTTGCCCACATCATGGCACAGGGTGGCGAAACGCACGGCGACCTCGGGCGTGAGCTGCGCCGCCACCGAGAGCGTCATCAGCGTATGGATGCCGGTATCGATTTCCGGATGCCATTTAGCCGGCGCCGGCACGCCGAACAGGCGGTCGATCTCCGGAAACAGCGCCGCCAGGGCGCCGCAGTCGCGCAGCACCTGGAAATAGACCTGGGGATTGCGGGTCGCGAGCGCTTTGTCGGTCTCGGTCCACACCCGTTCCGGCGAGATGGAGGGCAGTTCGCCGTCGTCGGCCATTTGCCGCATCAGCGCCAGGGTTTCCGGAGCAATGCGAAAATTCAGGTGGGCAAAACGCGCGGCGAAGCGCGCCACGCGCAAGACGCGCAGCGGGTCTTCGGCGAACGCGTCGGAGACATGGCGCAGCAGCCGCTGCTCGATATCGGCGGCGCCGTGATAGGGGTCGATAAGCCGCCCCTCTTCATCCTGGGCAATGGCGTTGATGGTCAGATCCCGTCGCATCAGGTCCTGCTCAAGCGTAACATCCGGCGCGGCATGGACGGTAAAGCCGGTGTAGCCCGGCCCGGATTTGCGTTCGGTGCGCGCCAGGGCATGCTCCTCGCGCGTGCGCGGGTGCAGGAATACCGGGAAATCCTTGCCCACCTGCTGGTAGCCTTGCGCCAGCAACTGGTCCGGGGTGGCGCCCACGATAACCCAATCCTTCTCATGCACCGGCAATTGTAATAACCCGTCGCGGACAGCGCCGCCGACCAGATATTTTTTCACTGTGAACTCCTGACAAAGTCGGTTTTGCCATCATCTGTTAAGTGTAGTCGCATCCGCAACGCCGCCTCTCTCATATCAGGCATATCACGACCAGCGTAAACGGCAATGCCGCGATGGCGTTAAACACGACGCCGGCAAACCCGCGATCAGTTCATCCAGCGATTGTCTTTTTTGCGGCGCGGGATCAGGTGGGGCAGCACCAGGCCAAGCACCAGGCCGACGCCGGCCACGCCGCCGCCGTACAGGAACCACTGCATGATAATGGCGCGCTGTTTGTCATCCAGCTGTACCGCCACGGCATCGACCTTTTTCCTGGCCACCACCAGTTGATCCTTCAGGCTCTGGTTTTCGTCGCGCAGGCTCTGGATATTGCCATCGCTTTCGGTGACCTTCTTTTGCATCTCGGCGGTGCGCTGGTTCCAGCCGGCGTCGATGGTATTAAGTTTTTGCGTCAGGGTCTGGACCTGCTGCTCCAGCGCCGGCACCTTGATCCGCAGGCTGGGCTGATCGCTGAGCTGATCGAGGGGGATCCAGGCGGTGCGGCCTTTGTCATCCTTTATCTGGCCATAGTTATTGCTTTCGCTGACGCTGAGCAGGGACACTTCCTCCCCGGAATTCAACGTGCCGACAATCCGGTATTGATTGCCCGGCCCGCTGTGGATATAGGTGATGAGATCATCGGATATATAGCGCTTCTCATCGGCATGAGTACCGGCGGCGAAGCCTAGACTCAATAACGCGAAGCAAATATGGCGTAATTTGTACATAGTTCCGTCGTTTTCAGGCAAATGTGGGTCGATAGTAGTGGGTTCAGTTTGACGACGCAATGCCTAAACAGAAATGGGAACTATCTTACTATCAGGCTGCGCAAGGCTTTGGCCGGGGGATTAACCGCGTAGCCGGGCGGCTTTAGCGGCAAAGTCCGCTGCGTTGCCTGGGGAATTCAGTGCTTATGGCGCGAAATAGCGCTGTAACGGACAAAAGCGGCGGCATAGAGCGTTAAGCACATCGGTTTTTTGTTATAAATTGTCATTCAAATCATATCAGTGCTTGTCGGCAAGCGGCAATAAGGCGATGATTAAGCTCATTAACCCGACAACCGCGTGGGTTCCCCGAGGCAAACGGCGCCGGTGCTGGGTGTCGTTTATCAGCGGCTCGTTCAGCAACCAGTGGTGTATCCGAAGCTATGAGTGAAGAAATTGAAATAAAATTTATCGTTCATCCCGATGCGGTATCGGCCATCGCGGGGCGCGTTTCCGCCTGCGGGGGCAGCCATACGGACCCGCAGCATCTGATCAATATCTATTATGACACCGCCGGGCTTGAGCTGCGCCAGCATGGCGTGGGTTTACGCGTACGCGGCAATAATGACCGTTACGAAATGACGGCCAAAACGGCCGGCACCATTGTCGGCGGCTTGCATCAGCACCCGGAATACAATATCCCGTTGGCCGGTCCCGAAATCGATATTGCGCTGCTGCCCGCCGATATCTGGCCGCCCGGCACCGATGTGACGACGCTGCAACGGCGGCTGGAACCCTTGTTTCGCACCGACTATCGGCGCGAAAAGTGGGTGGTGACTTACGGTGAAAGCGAGATAGAGGTAGCCTTTGATCAGGGAGAGGTGGCGGCGGGTGATCTGCGCGAGACCATTTGCGAACTGGAGATGGAAATCTTGCGGGGCAATGTCGCGGATTTACTCGCATTCGCCGGCACGCTGTGCGCCGACGGCGGCCTGCGCCAGGGCGGGCTGAGCAAAGCCGCGCGCGGCTACCATCTGGCCGCGGGCAATGAACCGCGGGAAATCAGCGCCCTGCCGTTGCTGCGTCCCGCGCCGAAGGCGACCGTGGAGGAAGGGTTGACAGACGCGCTGTCCCTGGCGCTGGCCCATTGGCAATATCACGAGGAGTTATGGCTGCTGGGCACCCCCCTGGCACGGGAAAGCATCCTGTCGGCCATTATGCTGATTCGCGAAACCTTCGTGGTGATGGGCAATATGATCCCGCGCAAGGCAACCAATATGCTGCGCGCCCAGTTGGCGGAAGTCACCGACCGGATACAAGCCCCGGACAGCAACCCCCGGGACCTGTGCTATGACGCCGTTTACCTGCAATGCAGGCTGGCGCTGACCCGTTGGCTTATCCTGAGCGGCTGGCGGGATAATCTTGATGACAAGGCGCGCCGCAAACTGGACGGTTCCTTTAAGCGATTTGCCGATATCATGCTGTCGCGCTGCGCCGCCGAGTTGAAGGTGGCGTTCGGCCGCGTCATGTCCCACGAGGAATACCAGCAGCAACTGCCCCGCCTGGAGCGGCGGATCATGGCCTTTCATCTGCTGTCGGGCGCTTACCCGGTGAAGAAGGTGTTGTCCTATATCCTGCACTGGCAGGCGCTGCAGCAGGCGATTATCCTGCCCGCAACCAACAATTTGGAATTTATGCGGCGCCAGGCGCTGACCCAGCCGGGTTTTTGGCGCAGCGTCAGTAATCGCTGAACCCCGCCGGGCCGCAGCCGTGCCCGCGATAGCAACAGCAACAGGAGTCCGATGATGACGTTGCCTCTTCCGCCCCTGCTGAGCCGCCAGGCGCAGGCCATGGCCGTCCAACTGACGTCGTCCTGCGCGGCGGACCGGGATGCGGCCGCCGGGTCTGGTCCCACCATCGACGGCAATACGGCCGTCGCGCTGGCGTTAAGCGATTTTATCAGCGAAGCCTTGATTGCCCGGCCGGACTGGCTGGAGGAATTGCGACGCGATCCGCCCCGCGCGGGTGAATGGCGCGGTTACGCCGCATTGCTCCAGGCGCGGCTGGCGCAGGTACGGGACGAGGCGGCGCTGATGCGCGAGCTGCGTTTGTTTCGCCGCCGCGCCTTGGTGCGTATCGGCTGGGCGCAGGCGCTGGGCTGCTGTGAAACCGACGAGACCCTGGTCCAGCTAAGCCAGCTTGCCGAGACGCTGATTATCGCCGCGCGCGACTGGCTTTACCAGGCGTGCTGCCAGGAGTGGGGCACGCCGGGCAATGCGCAGGGAGAAAGGCAGCCGCTGCTGGTATTGGGCATGGGCAAGCTGGGCGGCGGCGAGCTGAATTTTTCCTCGGATATCGATTTGATTTTTGCCTATCCGGAAAACGGCCATACCCGGGGCGGACGGCGCGAGCTGGATAATGCGCTGTTTTTTACCCGTCTTGGACAGCGGCTTATCAAAGTGCTCGATCAGCCGACCGCCGAGGGGTTTGTCTATCGGGTCGATATGCGCCTGCGGCCGTTCGGCGACAGCGGGCCGCTGGTGCTGAGCTTTGCCGCCCTGGAGGATTATTACCAGGAGCAGGGGCGCGACTGGGAACGTTACGCCATGGTCAAGGCCCGGCTGATGGGCGATGATGGCAATGCCCGCAGCCAGGAATTACGCAGCATGCTGCGTCCTTTTGTGTTCCGGCGCTATATTGATTTCAGCGTTATCCAGTCCCTGCGCAATATGAAAATCATGATTGCCCGGGAAGTGCGGCGACGGGGGCTGAAGGACAATATCAAGCTGGGCGCCGGCGGCATTCGCGAAATAGAATTCATTACCCAGGTGTTCCAGCTTATCCGCGGCGGGCGGGAACCGCGCCTGCGGCAGCGCGCGCTGTTGCCTACCCTGAGCGCTATCGGCGAGCTTGGCCTGCTGGAAACCCGCCAGACCGAACAGTTAAGCCGGGCCTATCTCTACCTGCGCCGGCTGGAAAACCTGCTGCAGGCCATTAATGATGAACAAACCCAGACCCTGCCGGCCGACGCGCTGAACCAGGCCCGCCTGGCCTATGGCATGGGGGTGGCCGATTGGCCGGCGCTTGAGGACGAACTGGCCGGCCATATGCGCAGGGTACGGCTAATTTTTGACGAGCTGATAGGCAATGACGCGCCCGACCCGGCGGACCCGGCGGATTTCGGCCGTTACGGCGCGCTGTGGTTTGACGACGCGCCGGGGCAGGATGACGGACTGCCGGCGCCGCGGCTGGATGATGACGGACGCGATCGCCTGCTGGCGCGGCTGGCGGAGTTCCGGCGCGACGTGGCGAAACGCACCATCGGGCCGCGCGGGCGCGAGGTGCTCGATCAGCTGATGCCGCGGCTGCTGGCGCACATCTGTCCGCGGCCGGCCGCCGACGACGCCTTCGGCCGGCTGGCGCCGATGTTGCTGAGCATTGTATCGCGTACCACCTACCTGGAGCTGCTGGTGGAGTATCCGGGCGCGTTGACCCACCTGATCCGCCTGTGTTCCGCCTCGGCGATGATCGCCACCCAATTGGCCCGCCATCCCCTGCTGCTGGATGAATTGCTGGATCCGGCCACGCTTTATCATCCCCTGGCCCCGGAAGCCTATGGCGATGAGCTGCGCCAGTATTTACTGCGGGTGCCGGAGGAGGACGAAGAGCAGCAGCTCGACGCCATGCGCCAGTTCAAGCAGGCGCAGCACCTGCGCATCGCCGCCAGCGATATTACCGGCGTGCTGCCGGTGATGCGGGTCAGCGATCACCTTACCTATCTGGCCGAGGCCATGATCGCCGCCGTGCTCCAGCAGGCCTGGAAGACCATGGTGGCGCGCTTCGGCCGTCCCGCCCATTTGGGTGAACAGGGCGGGCAGGGTTTTGCGGTGATAGGCTACGGCAAACTGGGCGGCTGGGAACTGGGCTACGGCTCGGATCTGGACGTAGTGTTTTTGCATGATTGCCCGGCCGAGGTCATGACCGACGGCGAGCGCAGCATCGACGGACGCCAGTTCTACCTGCGCCTGGCGCAGCGGATCATGCATTTATTCAGCACCCGCACGCCCTCGGGCGTGCTGTATGAGGTCGACCCGCGCCTGCGGCCTTCGGGCGCGGCCGGCATGCTGGTCAGCACCCTGGACGCCTTTGCGGATTACCAACTGCATGAAGCCTGGACCTGGGAACATCAGGCGCTGGTCCGGGCGCGCCAGGTGTATGGCGACGACGCGCTGCGGGCGCGTTTCACCGCCATCCGCCGCGAGGTGCTGTGCCGGGAGCGCGATCCGGCGGCGTTACGCACCGACGTGCGCGAGATGCGCGCCAAAATGCGCCGCCACCTGGCCGGTAAAAGCGGCGGGATGTTTGATCTCAAGACCGATGAAGGCGGCATCACCGATATTGAGTTTCTGGCGCAGTACCTGGTGCTGCGTTATGCCCCGGCCATTCCCGAGCTGACGCGCTGGTCCGATAACGTGCGCATTTTCGAGCTGATGGCGCGCCACGGGATAATCAGCCCGGACGACGCGGAACAACTCTGCGCCGCCTATACCAGCCTGCGCGACGAAATCCATCATCTGGCCCTGCAGGATCTGCCGGGCCGGGTGGACGACAGCCGTTTCCAGGCCGAACGGCAGCTGATTACCGGTTACTGGCGAAAATGGCTGGACTAGCCGGCGGGTAGCGAGAGAATTTGCGCAGCCTATGCTAGAATCCCGCGCAAGTAAAATCCTTAACTCTGGAGCGAGTGGATGAAAGTTACGTTGCCTGATTTTCGCCGGGCGGGCGTGCTGGTGGTGGGTGATGTTATGCTGGACCGTTACTGGTCCGGCCCAACCAGCCGTATCTCACCGGAAGCCCCGGTGCCGGTGGTCAAAGTCGATACCATCGAGGAGCGCCCCGGCGGCGCCGCCAACGTGGCGATGAATATCGCCGCCCTGGGCGCGGGTTCGCGCCTGGTCGGCCTGACCGGCGTCGACGATGCCGCCCGCGCCCTCGGCGAACGATTAAGCGGCGTCAGCGTAACCTGTGATTTCGTGGCCGTGTCCTCCCATCCCACCATTACCAAACTGCGGGTGCTGTCACGCAACCAGCAGCTGCTGCGCCTGGATTTCGAACAGGGCTTCGACGGCGTGGACGCCGGGCCGCTGCTGGAGCGCATCAGGACGGCGTTGCCCGCGGCCGGCGCGATGGTATTGTCGGACTACGCCAAAGGGGCGCTGGCCCGCGTGCAGGATATGATCCAACTGGCGCGCGCCGCCGGGGTGCCGGTTCTGGTCGACCCCAAGGGCACCGATTTCGCCCGTTATCGCGGCGCGACCCTGCTGACGCCAAACTTATCCGAATTCGAGGCGGTTGCCGGGCGCAGCGCTGACGAGGCCGATCTGGTCGGCCGCGGCATGAAGATGATTGCCGATTACGGCCTGTCGGCATTGCTTATCACCCGTTCCGAGCAGGGCATGACGCTGCTGCAACCCGGCAAGCCGCCGCTGAATCTGCCGACGCAGGCGCAGGAAGTGTATGACGTCACCGGCGCCGGCGACACGGTGATCGGCGTGCTGGCGGCGGCGCTGGCGGCGGGAAATCCGCTGGAAGAGTGCTGCTTCCTGGCCAACGCCGCCGCCGGCGTGGTGGTCGGCAAGCTTGGCACGTCCACCGTCAGCCCCATTGAGCTGGAGAACGCCATTCACGGGCGCGGCGACGCCGGTTTCGGCGTCATGACCGAGGCCGAACTGGAGCAGGCGGTGGCGCTGGCGCGTCAGCGCGGCGAAAAGGTGGTCATGACCAACGGCATCTTCGATATATTGCATGCCGGACATGTGACCTATCTGGCCAACGCCCGGCGGTTGGGCGATCGCCTGATCGTGGCGGTGAACAGCGATGCCTCCACCCGGCGCCTGAAGGGCGAGTCCCGTCCGATCAATCCGCTGGCGCAGCGCATGATCGTGCTGGGGGCGCTGGGCGCGGTGGACTGGGTGGTGGCGTTTGAAGAAGATACCCCGCAGCGGCTGATCGCCGGGATCTTGCCCGATGTGCTGGTCAAAGGGGGCGATTATCTGCCCGAACAAATTGCCGGTAGTCGGGAAGTCTGGGCCAACGGCGGCGACGTCAAGGTGCTGAACTTTGAAGACGGCTGCTCCACCACCAATATCATCAACGCCATCAAAACCGGCAAGCGCGGCTAGCCTGGACCCGGGTGCGGCGAAGGCGCCCTGTCGATCTGGGGCGGCGGATTTGTTCATCGCCGCGCAGGTCCTTTCGCCGCGCAGATCCTTTGCCGGTGCTTTTATGTCGTTGACGCGCTTAAGGCCGGTTTTCCGGCCGTTGGCCGGGGTTTCGCGGCGGGCTAAAGATCCTTGCCGGTGTCTTTGATTCCTTTAGTGGTCGCCTTGGCCTGTTTATCGGCGTTTGGCTCATCGTTTACCGGTGCGGCGGCGGGGGCGGCGGCTACGGACGGCGTGGTTCCGGCCGCGGTGGATGCGCTGCCGGTAACCGGCGTGGCTCCGGCGACGGTTGACGCGCCACCGGCAACCGGCATGGTTTCCAACGCGTTAATGCGCAGCTCCAGCTGGTTCAGCTTTTCACGGGTGCGCAGCAATACCTGGGTCTGGACGTCGAATTCCTCGCGGCTGATTAAGTCCATCCGGCTGAACTGGCTTTGCAACACCTGGCGAATTTTTTTATCCACATCATCGCCCAGATCGCGGATACCTTTTGGCAGGGACTCATGGATTTGACGGGCAAGCTGTTCGATTTTTTTGGTGTCTATCATCTGTGATTCCCTAACGCGTTAGTTTGGGTTAAGTGTAATGCCAGATCGGTCGGGAAGAAACTAAAAGAGCAACTAGAAATTATACGTTTGCTAATTGCTCCGATAATCCAATGGCGTTATAGTAATTCCGCTTATTCTCAGGGCGGGGCGAAACTCCCCACCGGCGGTAAACCCGTGTGATAATCGCTGTTAATGATTATTGCACAGGAAGCCCGCGAGCGCTCAGATTGCCGTAAGATTTGAGGTCAGCAGACCCGGTGTAATTCCGGGGCCGACGGTTAAAGTCCGGATGGGAGAGAGTAACGGCCAACAATGAGCTATCCGCTCATTCTCGTTATTTTTTAGCCTGTTAAGGCTGCTCCTAAGTCTGCCCTGGTTCTGGTAATCCATATACTTTATGAGGTTTTTTTACCATGAATCAGACGCTTCTTTCCGAATTCGGTACGCCGACAGAACGCGTGGAAAACGCACTTAACGCATTGCGCCATAGTCGCGGTGTGCTGGTGCTGGACAATGAAGATCGTGAAAACGAAGGCGACATGATTTTTGCCGCCGAAAACATGACGGTTGAGCAGATGGCCCTGGCCATTCGCCACGGCAGCGGCATCGTCTGCCTGTGCCTGACCGAGGAACGCCGCCAGCAGCTGGATCTGCCGATGATGGTGGAACGCAACTCCAGCCACTACCAGACCGCGTTTACCGTGACCATCGAAGCCGCCGAAGGCGTCACCACCGGGGTTTCGGCCGCCGACCGGCTGACCACCATCCGCGCCGCCATTAAAGATAACGCCAAACCAAGCGATCTCAATCGTCCCGGCCACGTGTTCCCGCTGCGCGCCCAGCCGGGCGGGGTGCTGACCCGCGGTGGCCATACCGAGGCCAGCATTGACCTGACTACCCTGGCCGGGCTCAAGCCGATGGGCGTGCTTTGCGAAGTGACCAACGAGGACGGCAGCATGGCCCATGCCCCGGAAATCATCGCGTTCGGCCGGAAATATGACATGCCGGTGGTCACCATTGACGATCTGGTAAACTACCGCCGCGCGTTGACCCGCCAGGCCAGCTGACCCGCGGGCCGACACCGCCCCCGGCACTCACCGGCCGGGGATTAACGCGGGCATGCCGGTTCTTTCAGGGCCGTTTGCGTGCCAGCAGCGTGGCAAATCGCAGCTTGATGCGGTTGCCTTCGGCGTCGGTTTTATGCAGCTCGCCCGGATCCTCGTTATATTTTATGATTTCCCACTCTTGATAATACCCGGCCAGCTCGCCGGCGCTGAAGGTAAACGGAAACGGCAGCGGGCAGGGGTAGTCCTCGGTGGACATGGCGGCGACAATAAGATTCAGCCCGCCGTCATTGGTGCTTTGCTGCATATTGCGGATAACGCGCTCTATCCTGTCGGCCTGTAAAAACATCAGCACCACGGTCGAGAGAATAAAGTCGTACCGGCCGTTTATCAGCTGTTCATTGATATCATAAACGCCGGCCGAGATATGATCGCGTTGTTCAATATCGATGATGGTCTTCAGGGCGTCAATGCTTTGCCGGCTTTTATCACAGGCCGTGACATCAAACCCCAGCAGGTTCAGGTACAAGGCATTGCGGCCCGCGCCGCAGCCCAGGTCCAGCGCTTTGCCCGGCGCCACGTATAGCGCGGCGTTGATGACCTCCGAATGGGTGCGCGTCATGCCATGTTTTAGATGATAATACTCCTCCGGCCGGCAATAGAACGCCAGCTGGCAGCGCATATCCGCCGAACCGGAGACGATACGATGCCAGCGCTGTGGCGCTACCAGCGGTGGCGGGGCGTCGCGCGTAAACTCGTGGGATTCCACAACCTCATTGTTTTCACTTAAAAACGCGAAGCACAGCGTTCCCTGCAACACCGTAAGTTTCGCCCATACGCCCTCATGGGTATTGTGCCGCTGCCGGAAGGCTTCGGGCAGCGTGCGGCTATCCCATTCGGGCAAGGTTTTATAACAGATTAAATCCTGCATGTTGTTCTCCGCCGCGGGGGACGCGGTTATAGGTTTTGCTCAACTTAGCGCTGATCCGGCGGCGGGTAAACCCCTCTTCCACCATGGCGGCAAACGCCGCTGCAAAAACGCCGCCAGCGCTATGGGGCGTCGTTGCCTGGTCGCGTAAATAGATATAGTTCAAATAATTTGAATATCATTATCATGCTTATCCGAGTTTATTCGCCGGCGACAAGGCGTAAGTTAATATGCATAAGGCGCCAGGCGCGACAAGATGCTAAATAAGGAATCACCCATGAGCGAACCCCGCATGCCCGCGCTGTTTCTCGGCCACGGCAGTCCGATGAACGTGCTGGAAGATAATAAGTATACCCAAACCTGGCAGCGCCTGGGGCAGACCTTGCCGCGCCCCCGCGCCATACTGGCTATTTCCGCCCATTGGTACACCCGCGGCACCGCGGTGACCGCTATGGAAAACCCGCGCACTATCCACGATTTCGGCGGTTTTCCGCAGGCGTTGTTTGATATCCGCTATCCGGCGCCGGGCTCGCCCGATCTTGCCAAAACCATTCAGGAACTGCTGTCGCCGGTCGCCGTCACCGCCGATCTGACTGAATGGGGGTTCGATCACGGTTCCTGGGGCGTGGTGAAAAAAATGTACCCGGAGGCGGATATTCCCATGGTTCAGCTCAGTATCGATGGTAGCCAACCGCCGGAATATCACTACCAGCTGGGGAAAAAACTGGCGGCGCTGCGCGATCAGGGCGTGATGATTGTCGCCAGCGGCAATGTGGTGCATAACCTGCGCATGATCCGCTGGCAGGGCGAGGCGGAGCCTTATCCCTGGGCGGCGTCCTTTAACCGGTTTGTGCGCGACAATATCGGCTGGCGCGGCGAGGGGGTTCACCCGCTGGTGGAATTTATGGATCATGACGGCGCGGCGCTGTCGAATCCCACTCCGGATCATTACCTGCCGCTGCTGTATATTCTGGGGACCTGGGATGGCGAAGAGCCTCTCTCCATACCGGTGGACGGCATCGAGATGGCGTCATTGAGCATGCTGTCGGTGCAGGTGGGATAAATTTCCGACACGCGGCGCCGCCGGCGCGGCGTGTCGATGAGGGCGTCAGTCGAGGATGATATGCGGATAGAACCGCGATAAATCCTGGGTGATCATCTCTTTATCTTCCCGAATGCTGATGCCGCAGGGCATATCGTTCACCAGCCAGCTGCCGATAACGGTATAGCTGTCGCCAAAGCGCGGCAGCGGGCAAAACTGCTGCACTATGCTTCCCTCTTCGCCGTAGGGGCCGTCCACGTGGGCGGTTTCCTTACCGTGCTCGACAATGCGGATATTGGCGCCTTCACGGGAAAACAGCGGCTTCACCACATAGTGGTCCATCGGCGGCGGATTGTCTTCGGCAAAATAGGCAGGCAGCAGGTTGGGATGACCGGGGAACATTTCCCACAACATCGGCAGCAACGCCTTGTTGGAGATAATGCTTTTCCAGGCCGGTTCCAGCCAGCGCACTCCGGCGTCTTCAAGCTTGGTGGAGAACATCTCGCGCAGCATGAATTCCCACGGATACAGCTTGAACAGGCTGCCGATCACCCGGTTTTGCGGGTCGGTAAACTGGCCTTTTTCGCCCAGGCCGATTTCCTCTATAAACAGGAAATCGTTGGGCAGCTCCGCTTCCAGCGCGCAGTCCTGCAGGTACTGCACCGTGCCGCGATCTTCGGTGGTGTCCTGGCAGCAGGCAAAATGCAGCAAACTGAAACCGTGCTGCTCTTTTAACTCGCGAAAGCGTTCAATCAGCTTTTCCTGCAGGCTATTATACTGATCGGCCCGCGCCGGCAGTTGGCCGGACTTAATCTGATCCTCAAGCCAGATCCACTGGAAAAAAGCGGCTTCATACAAAGAGGTGGGCGTGTCGGCGTTGTTTTCAAGCAGCTTGGGCGGCTGCCGGCCGTCATAGACCAAATCCAGGCGGGAGTAGAGCGAGGGCTGGTGGCTATGCCAGGCGTCGCGCACAAATTTCCAGGTATGCCTGGGGATGCGGAATTTGGTCATCAGCGCGTCGCTGTCCACCACTTTTTCCACGACCTTCAGGCACATCTGATGCAGCTCGGCGCTAACGTCCTCGAGGGTTTCTATTTGCGCCAGCGTGAACTGGTAATACGCATCCTCGCACCAGTAGGGCTCGCCGTACATGGTATGGAATTCAAAACCATATTCCGCGGCTTTTTCGCGCCAGTCCGGGCGTTCATTCAATGTGACTCGTTTCATGCTTCGCTTAGCCGCCCATGCTGCGGCGGGGCGCGGTGGCGCTGCTGCGCTGCATGGTGGCGTTTTGTTTCGCCACCGTCTCGCCAAAGCCGCCGCGCGTCACGGTGTTGGTGGTCGGGGTTTTGGGCGCCATGGCGGTTTTCGGCACGTTCATGCTGCGCCCGGAGGTGGCGGGGCCGTAGTTACGGCCGGTGGCGTCGACAAATTTGCCGTTGGCCGGGCTGTTGGGGGCGCGCGAGGTGAACAGCGGCTGCTGCGCATAGCCGCCGCCGCCCATCATGCGGCCCATCATATAGCCGGCCATCAGCGGCATCCAGAAGCTGCCGCTTTGCTGTGGTTCGGCGGCCATGCCGGCCTGGGCGGGTGCCTGGGTGCATTGCCCCTCGCCGAATTCGGCGACGCAGTCCTCGCGCGAGGCGTATTTGGGCGCGGTTTTCACCGCCTCTTTCTGCGCGTTGGTAAACGCGGTGGCGCACTGCTCGCTCATGGACGGATTGGCGCGGGTACAGTCATCGCTGTTTTGATAGAGCGACACGTTCTCGTCGCTTTTTTCGCAGCCGGCCAGCATAAACACCGCGCCGACCGCCAGCGCGACCGGCGCCATGCGGTAAGCCCGCCATTGCTTGCGGAAACTGGCATG
Source organism: Acerihabitans sp. (assembly GCF_036398755.1). NCBI lineage: Bacteria > Pseudomonadati > Pseudomonadota > Gammaproteobacteria > Enterobacterales > Pectobacteriaceae > Acerihabitans > Acerihabitans sp. The sequence continues at coordinate 23,282 of NZ_DASWOM010000059.1, forward strand.
GTTGATGTCTTTTGTCCGTTTCATTATTTTCCTGCTTTATTAACGATTTAACATTCCCGGAGATACTCTCTAAGAATAGGGTAAAAACGCCTAAATAAGAAGCATCGGCGGCGACTGCGGAAACATCTTTACATAGTTATACATAAATGTGGGATCGCGGCGGAAAGGAGGGATATCGCCGGATGGACCAGACGGGCGCGCCGCCCGTCTGGAAACGCTTAATGCCTGAAGGGATTGCGGCCGGTGGCGGAGCTGGAATCAACCGGCGCGGTGGCGCTGACCGTCGCGGCCTGCGGTCGGGTCGCCTGCTCGCTTTGGTTGGCTCGCGGCGCGCTGGCGGTCTGGCTTGGGCTGACGCCTTCGGCCTTGGCCACCTGCGACGGATTTTCCGGCGCCACCTGTTCGGGGCTGGTGGCGATCGGCTGGCCGAGGGAAGCGTTAAGCTCCTGGATATCGGCTTCATTGAGAGTGCCGAGCGCCTGTTTCAGGTTCAACTGATTGATAACGTAGGTATAACGCGCATTCGACAGCTCACGCTTGGCGTTATACAGCGTAGTGGTGGCGTCCAGCACGTCGACGATGGTGCGGGTGCCGACTTCATAACCGGCCTCGGACGCGTCCAGGGAGCTTTGCGCCGATATGACCGCCTGTTGATAGGCGTCGATGGTGCTGACGGAGGCGGAAATATTATTAAAGGAGGACCGCACGGTTTGCACCACGCTGCGGTGCGCGCTTTCCAACTGCTCGCTGGCGCTGACAAAACCGTACTGCGCCTGTTTGACCTGTGAGGTTACCTGTCCGCCGGAATAAATCGGCACGCTCAGGGTCAGGCCGATGGCGTTCTGGCCGATACGCTTGTTGGTGTAGTTTGCGTTATTGTCAGTTTGGGAGCCGTTGTAATCGGTATTGGTCACCGAGGTGGACGCGGTGAGGCCTAACGTCGGGTAGTGGCCGGTTTCGTAGTAACGTATCTGCTCGCGCGCCACATCCTGGGCCAAACGGGCGCTTAACAGGTTCAGGTTACGCGTTTCCGCCTGTTTAAGCAGGCCGGCGATGGGCTGCGAACGCTCGGCTTTAAAGCGCTGGATGTTGAGCGACGACAGCTGCGGGTAAAAATTGCCGCTGACCTGGCGCAGGCTTTCCAGCGCGTTATCCAGGTTATTGCGGGCGGTGACCTCATCGGCCAGCACCAGATCATACTGGGCGCGGGCGTTCTGAACGTCGGTAATCGCCACCAGGCCGACGTTAAAGCGCTGGGTGGTTTGATCCAGCTCGCGATAAATGCTCTGCTTTTGCGCCTCGGTATAAGACAGTGTGTCAATGGCGCTTAATACGTTAAAATAGGCGGTGGCGGTATTAAGAATCAAGGTCTGCTGCGCGGTCTGGTAGGTGACGTCCTGGATGCCGGCGGTTTTTTCCTGGATGGTCAACTGGCGCCATTTCGACATATCGAAGATAGTCTGTGTCAGCTGCAGCGACCCGCTGGCGACGTCGGAATTGACATTCTTGGCGTCGCGAAACCCGTTATTATAAGTATAATCCGCGCCCAGTCCGAGCTGTGGTAATAATGGGCCGCGCGTCTCATTGATTTTTTCAAATGCTGCGTCGCGGTCGGCCGCGGATTGACGAAGATCCGGATTGGACAACCGCGCCTGCTGATATACCTGTAGCAGATTTTCTGCCTGACTTAACGCACTGAAGCCGCCGAGGCCGAGTCCGATAAGAAGGGGGAGCAGTTTCTTCATTTGCATTCCTTTTGATACAGCAAAATTGCTATGGTAGCGCTGGCGATAATTAGCCGTGAACGTGAAATAGTGCACGATTCTACCAGAGTCCGTCAGAAGTAGGTGGTGGCTTAACGTGCCATCTGGAATCTGTTGGATAAAATTTATCACATTCCTCCTAATTAGCGAGAAAAGTGATTTGCCTGGCGCCGCCGTTACTGACAAATTAACCGTATAAGGAGTCATTTTCATGGCATTACCGCAAGCCACGCCGGTAACTTTTGGTAAAAATGATGTAGAAATTATTGCACGAGAAACGCTTTACCGGGGTTTTTTTTCCATGGAGCTGTACCGTTTCCGCCATCGCCTGTTTCACGGCGGAATGAGCGCGGAGGTGCAACGTGAAATTTTAGAGCGCGGACATGCCGTGGTATTGTTACCCTATGATCCGGTGCGCGATGAAGTAGTCTTGTTGGAACAAATTCGCATTGCCTCTTATGATAGCAGTCCAACCCCCTGGCTGTTGGAGTTGGTAGCCGGTATGATCGAACCCGGCGAATCGCACGAACAGGTGGCGCGGCGTGAGTCCATGGAGGAAGCGGGGTTGGACATCGGCCGATGCAAACCGATGCTGAGCTATCTGGCAAGCCCGGGCGGCACCAGCGAGCGCTTGACGATTATGGCCGGCGAGGTGGACGCGCTACTGGCCGAAGGTATCCACGGATTGGTGGAAGAAAACGAAGATATCCGTCTTCACGTGGTCAGCCGGGAGCAGGCTTACCGTTGGGTTGAGGAAGGGATTATCGATAACGCGGCCTCCGTCATTGCCCTGCAATGGCTGGCACTACACCATGAATCCTTGAGAAAAGAGTGGGCCGATTAATGATCAAGCGCTACACCCCTGATTTTCCTGAAATGATGCGCCTGTGCGAAACCAATTTCGCCCAGCTGCGCCGGCTGTTGCCGCGCACCAACGAGGTGGGGGACGCCATAACCTATAAGGTCAACGGCGCCAGCTACCGTCTGACCATCCTGGAGGCGACGCGCTACACCACCCTGGTGCAGATACTCCAGACCGAGCCGCTGGTGAGCTACTGGAGCCTGCCCTCCATGAGCGTGAGGCTGTACCGGGACGCCATGGTTGCGGAAGTGTGTTCCAGTCAGCAGATCTATCGTTTCAAGGCAAGGTATGATTACCCTAATAAAAAGTTACACCAACGTGACGAAAAACATCAAATCAACCAATTCCTTGCGGATTGGCTACGCTATTGTTTAGCGTATGGAGCGATGGCGGTTCCTGTTTGTTAGGCAGATTGATAACCAAGGATACCCTTTGGAAAGCCTGTTGACACTTCCTGCGGCGAATGGGGCCATTATCAGGATTTTACAAATCACAGACACTCATTTGTTTGCCGGTGAGGATGAGGCGCTGCTCGGGGTAAATACCTACCGTAGCTATTGCGCGGTATTGGACGCGGTCGAGGCTGAACGGCACCATTATGATTTGGTGGTGGCGACGGGGGATTTGGCCCAGGACCATTCGCTCGAGGCCTACCGGCATTTCGTGAGGGGGATCAGGCGCTTGCCCGCTCCCTGTGTCTGGTTGCCGGGCAATCATGATTACCAGCCGACCATGTTCCAGACGTTGGCGGAAGGCGGAATATCACCGTCAAAACACGTATTGCTCGGCGAGCAATGGCAACTGGTGCTGCTCGACAGCCAGGTGTTCGGCGTGCCGCACGGCGAACTGAGCGACTATCAGCTTGAATGGCTGGAAAAGGCCCTGGACTCGCAGCCCGAGCGCTATACGCTGCTGCTGCTGCATCACCATCCGTTTGCCTCGGGCTGCATCTGGCTTGACCAGCACAGCCTGCGTAACGCGCATATGCTGTCGGCGGTTCTGGCCCGGTTTCCCAAGGTCACCACGCTGCTGTGCGGCCATATACACCAGGAGCTGGATGTGGATTGGCAGGGACGGCGCGTTTTGGCGTCCCCTTCCACCTGCGTACAGTTCAAGCCGCACTGCACTAATTTTACCATCGATTCCGTCGGGCCAGGCTGGCGTTATCTTGATTTGCATCCCGACGGCCGGCTATCGACCGAAGTCCATCGGCTGGCCGGCGGCGAGTTCCTGCCCGACACGGATTCGGAAGGCTATTAATGGCGGTCCTGCTCTATCTTCATGGTTTCAACAGTTCCCCTGCGTCGGCCAAGGCCACGTCTTTCAAGGCCTGGCTCGCGCGGCATCATCCCGACATCGACATGCTCGTCCCCCAGTTGCCGGTGTATCCGGCCGACGCGGCCGAAATGATTGAATCGCTGGTCATGGAACGGGCCGGGGAACCGCTGGGCATTGTCGGCTCCTCCCTGGGCGGTTTTTATGCCACCTGGCTGTCGCAATCCTTTATGCTGCCCGCCGTGGTGGTCAACCCCGCGGTGCGTCCGTTCGAGCTGCTGGCGGAGTTTTTAGGCAACAATGAGAATCCCCACACCGGCCAACATTATGTGCTAGAGTCTCGTCATGTCTACGACCTGAAACTGATGCAGGTTGACAAGCTGGAATCGCCGGACCTTATCTGGTTGCTGCAACAAACGGGCGACGAAATCCTCGATTACCGGCAGGCGCAGGAGTATTACACTCACTGCCGCCAGACCCTGGAGTCGGGCGGGAACCATGCATTTGTCGGGTTCGACCATTTTTTCTCTCCCATTATTGACTTCCTGGGGCTGAATAAAGTCTGAATCGCCGCCGTTTGAGCCACGCGAATAACGCTTCCCGAGTGGGGGGCCTTTGCGGTAGGCTCTCCAACAATTTGTCACGAAATATACTTTAAGCCATGACTCAATCTAGCTATAACGCCGATGCGATAGAAGTATTAAGCGGACTGGAACCGGTACGTCGTCGTCCCGGCATGTACACGGACACCACCCGGCCCAATCATCTGGGGCAGGAGGTTATCGATAATAGCGTCGACGAAGCGCTGGCGGGACATGCGCGTCGTATCGATGTGGTGTTATATGCCGATCAATCCCTGGAAGTGACCGACGACGGCCGCGGCATGCCGGTGGATATCCATACCGAGGAAGGCGTGCCGGCGGTCGAGCTGATTATGTGCCGCCTGCATGCGGGCGGTAAGTTCTCCAACAAGAGCTACCAGTTTTCGGGCGGCCTGCACGGCGTCGGTATTTCCGTGGTCAACGCCCTGTCCACCCGGGTGGACGTGACGGTGCGCCGCGACGGCAATATTTATGCCATCGCGTTCGAAAACGGCGACAAGGTCGAGGACCTGTCGGTTATCGGCACCTGCGCTAAACGCAATACCGGCACCAGCGTGCATTTCTGGCCCGATCCGCAGTTCTTCGACAGCCCGCGTTTTTCCGCGTCCCGACTGGCCCACTTGCTTAAAGCGAAGGCGGTGCTTTGTCCCGGCGTGGAAATAGTCTTTACCGATAAGGTCAACAACACCGAGCACCGATGGTGCTATGCCTCCGGGCTGACCGACTACCTTAACCAAGCGATCAACGGGCTGATTACCCTGCCCGAGGCGCCGTTTACCGGCGCCTTCGCCAGCGATACCGAAACCGTCGACTGGGCGCTGCTCTGGCTGCCCGAGGGCGGCGAGCTGCTGACCGAGAGCTATGTTAACCTGATCCCCACTCCCCAGGGCGGCACCCATGTCAACGGGCTGCGCCAGGGTCTGCTGGACGCCATGCGCGAATTTTGCGAATACCGCAATATCCTGCCGCGCGGCGTCAAGCTGTCGGCGGAAGATATCTGGGAGCGCTGCGCCTATGTGCTGTCGGTGAAAATGCAGGACCCGCAGTTTGCCGGCCAGACCAAGGAGCGTTTGTCTTCCCGCCAGTGCGCCGCGTTTGTCTCAGGCGTAGTGAAGGATGCCTTTAGCCTGTGGCTCAATCAAAATACCCAGGTAGCCGAACAGTTGGCGGAACTGGCGGTGGCCAGCGCCCAGCGGCGTTTGCGCGCCTCGAAAAAAGTGGTGCGCAAAAAATTGACCAGCGGCCCGGCGCTGCCCGGTAAACTGGCGGATTGCACCGCGCAGGATCTGGCGCGCACCGAACTGTTCCTGGTGGAAGGGGATTCCGCCGGCGGCTCGGCCAAGCAGGCGCGCGACAGGGAATACCAGGCGATCATGCCGCTGAAGGGCAAGATCCTCAATACCTGGGAAGTCTCCTCGGACGAAGTGCTGGCATCGCAGGAAGTGCATGATATTTCGGTGGCGATCGGCATCGATCCCGATAGCGACGATTTAAGCCAGCTGCGCTACGGCAAGATCTGCATCCTGGCGGATGCCGACTCCGACGGCCTGCACATCGCCACCCTGCTGTGCGCGCTATTTGTGCGCCACTTTCGCGCGGTGGTGAAACAAGGCCATGTCTATGTCGCCATGCCGCCGTTATACCGCATCGACCTGGGCAAAGAGGTGTTTTATGCCCTGGACGAGGGCGAAAAAGCCGGCGTGCTGGAACAGCTGAAGCGTAAAAAAGGCACGCCGAACGTACAGCGCTTCAAGGGGCTGGGGGAAATGAACCCGCTCCAGCTGCGTGAAACCACGCTCGATCCCAACACCCGGCGTTTGGTGCAGCTCACCATCAACGACGAGGATATGCAGCAGACGCTGGCGATGATGGATATGCTGTTGGCGAAAAAGCGCTCGGAAGATCGGCGCAACTGGCTGCAGGAAAAAGGCGACGAGGCCGAGATCGAGGTGTAGCCCGGCCGAAACACGGCGGCCACTACGAGGATATTGTGGTTGCCGCATCCCACAATGTCATCACCTGCGCAATCGCCGCTTCGATATCGGCCAGGGGTACCCCGTCACGGGATAGCGTGGATATTCCCAGCAGGAAGCTGTCGAAGATAACCGCAAGCGCCCGCGTGCCCGCCTCTTCCCGCAGCTCGCCTGAACTGATGCCTTTTTCAACGCAGTGTCTCAACCCTTCACGTGTGCGCCGGCGGGAATCCGTAAGCGGTTTGAGTACGTGACGGTACTCGGGAGAACTGGCGGACATCACGCCCAGCGCCACCATGCACCCTTGGGGATGATCGGGTTCGCACTGCATGCGGGCAGAACGCATCAACGCCCGCTCGATAGCCTCACGCGGCGGTAGGGTCGAATCCCATAGGGAATCGGTGACGCGTGCGTGCGTGGTCAGGTAACGGCTCACCGCTTCACCAAACAGCGCTTCTTTTGAACCAAATGCGGCATAAAAACTGGGCGCGGTGATTCCGCGGCCCATAGCGGCTTTAAGCTGGGCAAGCGAGGTAGATTCGTAGCCATATTGCCAGAACAGGTGCATGGCCTGTCGCACCGCTTCGTCGCGATCAAACTGCCTGGGTCGTCCGGTTCTCATCTCGTCGTACTCCCTATTCAATATATTTATACTAATCGGTACATAAATGTTTGACAAGCGTTTTGACTGAGTATATTTATACCAATCGATATATAAATAGGTTGGCGCATATTGTTGAACCACCGGCAACACAGCGGGTCGGGATGACGGGAGAATATGCCGCTTTTTCAATTGAATTAATACCGAAAGATACATAAGAGCAACGCGATGAATTTACAGCATTCTCCCCGCAAAGACGGCAATCAGGAAAACGGGACCCTGCCAGTGCTCGCCCTATTGGCGCTCGCCATGACGGGGTTTATCTGCATCATGACTGAAACGATTCCCGCCGGCCTGCTGCCCGCAATCAGCGCGGGGCTGGGTATTTCGGCCTCGCTGGCGGGCCAGATGGTCACCGCGTATGCCGCCGGTTCACTGGTTGCGGCCATTCCGCTGACGATGGCGACCCGTGCATGGCCTCGCCGGCATGTCTTGCTGGCAACGGTTGTCGGCTTCCTGGCATTTAATACCCTCACGGCGATTTCATCGGATATAACCCTTACGCTTGTGGCGCGCTTTCTGGCGGGAGCGTCAGCCGGCCTCGCCTGGAGCCTGCTTGCCGGTTATGCCCGCCGCATGGTGCATCAAGCGTTGCAGGGCCGGGCAATGGCCCTGGCGATGGTGGGAACCCCCATTGCGCTTTCCCTGGGCGTGCCATTGGGCACCTGGATGGGGAATCTGCTGGGCTGGCGTCTTACTTTCGCCGTGATGTCCGGACTGTCGGTGATCCTCATGGTCTGGGTGCTGCTTGCGGTTCCGAATTATCCGGGTCAGTCGGACAGGCGGAAAACGCAGCTAAACAAAGTCTTTTTCACGCCGGGCGTCAGACCTGTACTGGCGGTGGTATTAACCTGGATGCTGGCTCATAACATTCTTTATACCTATATCGCTCCGTTTATCGGGCCGGCCGGACTGGCCGGCGGCACCGATCTGGTCTTGCTGGCTTTCGGTCTGGCGGCCTTGGTGGGTATTTTCATTACAGGACGTATTGTCGATCACCATCTGCGGCGGGCGGTGCTGGTGTCGCTGTCGGTGTTTGCGCTGATAGCGCTGCTGTTCGGCCTGGACGCCACCTCGCCCCCGATCATTTATGCCGGTGTTGCCGTATGGGGGCTGACGTTCGGCGGCGCCGCCACGCTGCTTCAGACCGCGCTGGCCGACGCGGCCGGCGAGGGCGCCGATGCGGCGCTGTCCATGAACGTGGTGGTCTGGAACAGCGCCATTGCCCTTGGCGGGCTTGTCGGCGGACTGCTGCTTGACGATTGGGGGGTACGCTCATTCCCCTGGGTTATGCTGGTATTGTTACTCGCAAGCCTCGCCATCGCCTCACGCGCGTCACGGCATGGATTTCCGGCCGGCGGCCGGCAGACCGGCGTCTCGGTTACCGATTAAAAAAAATTTATCCTGTCGAACCGTCCGCTCGCGTGATATTGCCGTGCCGTTAACCCGATGTTACTATTTGGCTATCAAGACATACAGACGGTTAAGCGGCTAAAATCGCATTGACCGGCCTCGCCCGCTTCAGGAGAACCGACAGATATGGCAGAGAATCAGCAGTTGGCCGCATTGGTGGACGCGTGCCATTGGATCGGCGCCAAAGGATGGAGCCCGGCGACCGGCGGCAATATGTCGGTGCGCGCGCAGGAGGGGCTTTGCCTTATCAGCGAATCCGGCAAGGATAAGGGCCGGCTGCGCGAACAGGATTTCGTGCCGGTGGACATCGCCACCAATCGGGTGCCGGACTCGCGCATACCTTCCGCCGAGACCGGGCTGCATACCTTGATTTACCGGATTTTCCCGGCGGCAGGGGCCATTTTGCACACCCATTCGGTGAATGCCACCGTGCTGTCGCGCCTTGAACCCGGCCAGGCGCTGCTGCTTACCGGCTACGAGATGCAAAAATCCCTTGAGGGCATAACCAGCCACCTGGAGCAGGTGGCGGTGCCGATTTTCGATAACGATCAGGATATACCGGCGCTGGCGGCCCGGGTGGCGGCCCGTCACGGGATCGCTCCGTTGCGCCACGGTTTCCTGGTGCGCGGCCACGGCCTTTACTGTTGGGGGCGCGATGTTTTCGCGGCGCGGCGCCATCTGGAAGGGCTGGAGTTCCTGTTCCAGTGCGAACTGCAGCGCCGCCGGCTGGAGGCGATATGATCAGGGCCATCGTCACCGATATCGAAGGCACCACCAGCGATATCCGCTTTGTCCACCAGGTGCTGTTCCCCTACGCCCGCGAAAGGCTGGCGGGTTACCTGCGCCGAAATGCCGGCGAACGGAAGCTGGCGCAGGCGCTGGCGGCGTTGCGCCGTGAAATCAACCAGCCCAACGCCGATACCGAGGCGCTTATCGCCACGCTGTTCGGATTTATGGATGAAGACCGCAAGTCCACCGCCCTGAAAGCCATACAGGGCATGATATGGCGCGACGGCTACCTCGAAGGCGATTTTCTCGGCCACCTTTATCCCGATGTGGCGCCCCGGCTGGCCGAGTGGCGAGGGCGGGGGCTGGGGCTGTATGTTTACTCCTCGGGCTCGGTGGAGGCACAGCAATTACTGTTCGGCCACAGCGAGGCCGGGGACCTGCGCCCGCTGTTCAGCGGCTATTTCGATACCCGCGTCGGCGCCAAACGCGAGGCGGCGTCCTACCGCGCCATGGCCCGCGAGCTGCGGCTGCCTCCCGGCGAGCTGCTGTTCCTGTCCGATATCGTGCAAGAGCTGGCGGCGGCGCGCGCGGCGGGCTGGCGAGTGTGCCAACTGGTGCGCGACGAGCCGGACCCGCAGCAACATTATCCCCAGGTTAACCGTTTTGACCAGATTGACTTACAGGAGTTAGCCCAATGAGTGCGTTAACGATTTTCAGTGATACCGATGCCGGCCAGCCGTTGTGGCAAAGCCGCGACGCCCCGGCCATCCGCCGGCAGCTCAACGATATCGGCGTTCGTTTTGAGCGTTGGCAGGCCGACCGGGAACTGGGGCGGGATCCGGCGCCGGCGGAGGTGATTGCCGCCTATCAGCCGGCCATCGACCGGCTGGTGGCGGAAAAGGGCTACCAGAGCTGGGATGTGATCAGCATGCGCGCCGATCATCCGGAACGCGAGCAGCTGCGGGCCAAATTCCTGGCGGAACATACCCACGGCGAGGACGAGGTGCGCTTTTTTGTCGAGGGCGCCGGTTTGTTTTGCCTGCACCTGCACGGGAAAATCTGGCAAATCCTGTGTGAGAAGAACGATCTGATTTCGGTGCCCGCCGGCACGCCGCATTGGTTTGATATGGGCAGCGCGCCGCATTTCACCGCCATAAGAGTGTTCGACAACCCGGAAGGCTGGGTCGCCAGGTTTACCGGCGATACCATCGCCGACAGCTACCCGCGCCTGGAGAGGTAAACGCCAGCGTCAAAACCGGGCATCCCGCCGGGACATAACACCCCCCGGCGCCTCCCGGTCACCCGCATGGCGCAAGGCTGCGACAAACCGGCCTCCACGGCCGGACTATGCCCCCGTTTCGCCCACGGGAGCCAGCGGGCGGCGGAACAGGCCGTCTTGCGCCTGCTGCGGCGTCACCACGCCGGTGTCCAGCACCCAGGCGCTGATAAGCGCGGCCGGGGTGACGTCAAAGGCCGGATTATAGACCTCGGCGTCTTGCGGCGCCCATTGGCAACTGCCGAAGCTGCCGGCTACCCCGGTGACCTCGCTTGCCGCGCGCTGTTCGATGGGGATGGCGTCCCCGTCGGGGCAGGCGGGATCGTGGGTGGTGTGCGGCGCGGCGACAAAAAAAGGAATGCCGTGGAAACGCGCCAGCACCGCCAGGCTGTAGGTGCCGATTTTATTGGCCACGTCGCCGTTGGCGGCGATTCGGTCCGCGCCGACCCATACGGCATCCACTTCCCGCCGCGCCATCAGGCCGGCGGCCATGGCGTCGCAAATCAGCGTATAGGGTATGCCCAGTTCGCCCAGCTCCCAGGCGGTCAGGCGCGCGCCCTGCAGCAGCGGACGGGTTTCATCCACCCAGACCTGGTCTACCTTGCCCTGGGAGGCGGCCACGCTTATCACGCCAAGGGCGGTGCCGATGCCGGCGGTGGCCAGCCCGCCGGTATTGCAATGGGTCAGCAGGCGACTTCCTGGACGTACCAGCGCCGCGCCGTGACCGGCAATGGCGTCGCACAGCAAGCGATCCTCTTCCACCAGGCGCAGCGCCTGGGCGACCATGGCGGCGGCATAGGCGTCCTGCTCCAGCGCCTGACGCATCCGCGCCAGATTATTCATCAGGTTAACCGCCGTGGGCCGGGCCTGGCGTAAGTCGGCAAGCGTTCGCGCCAGTTCCGGGCGCGCCATGCCGTTTTCCGCCAGCAACGCCAGCAGCAGGCTGGCGGACAGGCCGATAAGCGGCGCGCCGCGCACCCTGAGCGCGCGGATATGATCGATAAGATCCGCCGCGTTGTCCGTGGCGCACCAGTTCTGCCGCTGCGGCAGCGCCTGCTGATCCAGTATCCACAGGCGACCGTCGCGCACGCGCATGCTGGTGGTGTTAAGGTTTTGCATTAATTGTTAAATCCTTTTAGGTTATTGCATCTTATGGGCTATTCTGCCAACATGGCGGGAAGATGTATAGACGTCTATATGCTTTTACGCCTTTACGGCCTTAATTTTTTTATGAGGTGCCCCTTGTCTGTTTACCATACCCTCACCGCCGCCGATGCCGTGGAATATGCCCGCCGCCATGCCGGCGTGGATCAACCGGGCGCCCTGGTGGCCGCCGAAGAAGTCGGGGACGGTAACCTGAACCTGGTATTCAAGATCCTGGACGGTCAGGGCGTCAGCCGCGTTATCGTCAAACAGGCGCTGCCCTATGTGCGCTGCGTCGGGGAATCATGGCCGCTGACGCTGGATCGCGCCAGGATCGAGGCGGAAACCCTGCTGGTCCACGGCGGCTTCTGCCCACGGCATACGGTGCGCATCCTGCACCACGACGCGGGTCTGGCGGTGATGATCCAGGAAGACCTCAGCGACCATACCATCTGGCGCCGCGAACTTATCAACAACGTCTATTATCCCCAGGCCGCCGGCCAGCTGGGCGAGTATCTGGCGCGGGCGCTGTTCCACACCTCGGATTTTTACCAGCTTCCCCAGCATAAAAAAGCGGAGGTCGGGCGGTTTTCCAATCCGGAAATGTGCCAGATAACCGAAGATCTGTTTTTCACCGATCCTTATATCGACCATGAGCGTAATGCCTACCCGCCGTCGCTTGCCGCCGACGTGGCGGCAATACGGGGCGACGGCGCGCTGAAGGTGGCGGTGGCCGGTTTGAAACACCGCTTCCTCAGCCAGGCGCAGGCGTTGCTGCACGGCGATGTCCACAGCGGGTCGATTTTCGTCGCCGAGGGGCGGCTTAAGGTGATTGACGCCGAGTTCGGTTATTACGGTCCGATGGGCTTTGATCTCGGCACCGCCATGGGCAACCTGCTGCTCAATTATTGTGGTCTGCCGGGGCTGCTGGACCTGCGCCAGGCGGCGGACGCCCGCGAGCAGCGCCTGCGTGACGTGCGCGAACTGTGGCTGGCGTTTGCCGGGGGGTTCCAGGCGCTGGCGCTGGAAAAAAGCCGGGATATCATGTTGGCCGAGCCGGGTTATGCGCGGCAGTTCCTGCATCAGGTCTGGGTGGACGCGGTGGGTTATTGCGGCACCGAGCTTATCCGGCGCACCATCGGTTTTGCCCATGTGGCCGATCTCGATACCATCAGCGATGAGGCGATGCGCCATCAATGCCAGCGCCAGGCGCTAAGCCTGGGAGGAACGCTTATCCTGGCGGCGGCGCGCATTCCGGATGTCGATGCGCTGGTGGCGCGCGTCAGGCAGAACGGCTGAACGGGCGGGGCGCTCGCCCACGGCGCGCATTTTTTCGCGCGCGCGGCCTGCATTCCTGATTTCTTCTTCTATACTGACATAACGATATCATCGACTTAAGCGCTGAACGATGACAACCCAAACGAGAAGGAAAAGGGAATGAAAATATTTCTGTGGATTATTGCGATTATCTTTATTGTTGGCCTGTTAACCCTCACCGGCGTATTTAAACTGATCTTCTAAGCTATTTCCTTCCATTGCTTACGCAGCGCATGCGCTGGAGCTGAGCTTGCAGCGGGCATAATGGGCGAGGAGGGTAAAGCGAAGGGTCGATGCGTCTTTACCCTCCTCGCCCATCCTGCCCGTGGCAACCTTTTCGCCCTCAGAGACCAACTTCGCCCGCCGATCATCCCAGGTATTCAATAATCGACAGCCCCGCGTTGTAATCGGTGCTGTAGATAATGCCCTGGGCGTCAACAAACACATCGCAGGATTGTATGACCTTCGGCCGGCCGGGGCGTTTATCCATGAGCGCCGCCGGCGCCGCCGGCACCAGCGCGCCGGTTTCGCGCGGATGATAGGGATCGCTGATATCATAAGCGCGAACCCCGGCATTCTGGTAGGTGGCAAAAATCAGCGTCGAGCTGATAAAGCTGCCCGGGCGGTTTTCATGCAGGTTATGCGGGCCGAAATGCGCGCCTTTGCGCACGTAGTCCGTTTCGTTTGGCTGGGGAAAGGTCGCGATGCTCACCGGGTTGGCCGGCGCGCGAATATCAAATACCCAAATCAGTTTCTCGCCGTCCTCCTGGTTATCCAGCACCGCTTCGTCCAGCACGATAAGCAGGTTGCGGTCCGGCAGGGGCAACGCGGTATGGGTGCCCCCGCCAAACGGCGGGCTCCAGTTACGGTGGCTTATCAATACCGGCCGCGCGCGATCGCTGACATCCAGCAGGGTAAGGCCGCCGTCGCGCCAACTGCCGTAGGCGGTGTCGCCGCTGACGATAGCATGGTGCAGCGCATAACGTTTGCCCTGCGGCCAGTCAGGCCGTTCACCGCCGGCGGTGTGCATGCCCGGTAGCCAAAACTTGCCCGCCACCGCGGGTTTGGCCGGATCGGCCAGATCGATGGTCAGGAAAATATAATCGCTGTAGCCGTCGAGCAGGGCCGAGACATAGGCCCAGCGGCCACCCACATACCAGATGCGGTGAATGCCGATGCCGTCCAGGGGAAGAAAGCTGATTTCCCGCGGCCGGTCGGGGGTGCTGATGTCAAAAATACGCAAACCGGCGCTCCAGCCCCGATTCGCCGGGCCGTGGCTGACGGTATCGTTGACCTGGCGGGTGTAATAGACTTTTTCATCGGCAAAACGCGCGTCGGCAAACAGATCGCGCGCGTTGATGACCAGCAGCAGGTCGTCATGGGCCTGCAAATGCACGTTCCAGGTGCCTGGCGGCGCGGCGATAAACCCGGCGGGCCTGGGATGTTTAACATCGCGAACGTCCACAATGGATACGCCTTGCGACACCATATGGCCGATATAAGCGTAGCCACGGTGCACCATCACCTGTACGCCGTCGGGTTTTCCGCCCTGGTCGCTGTGGCTGAGCAGCCGCATATTGCGGCTGTAATCCGGGATGGGAAGCGGCTTATCTGCCATCGGTCCGGCTCCTTAATTCTTGGCGTGCGCGGTTTCAAGCGTGGCGAACCAGGGCGCGACAAAGTCGTCCGCCCGGCCCCAGCCCGGGATAATGGTAGCCAGCGCCGCCATGTTTACCGCCCCCGGCTGGCTGGCCAGCAGGGCCTGCGGGATAACGGCGGCGCGGAACTCATAGGTCGCGGGCGTCGGCTCGCCGGCAATTTTATTGGCCACCAGGCGCAGGTTGATTTTGCCGATAAGCTTCGGGTCCACCGCCACGCTGACCTTCCAGGGACTGTCGGACTCGCGCATTAACTGCAGATCCTGGTTGGATATGTCAATGCTGTAGAGCTTGATTTCGCTTCGGCCGTTTTCCTTAAGCGCCTTATAGGCTCCCTGGCTGAAGGCATCCCAGGTACCCCAGATTGCGTCGATCTTACCTTTGGGGTATTTGGCCAGCACCGCGCCAACCTTATTGGCGGTATCGCCCTGCACATCCGACGACACCGCGCCGATGGATTCCAGCTCATGAATGCCGGGATTTTCCCGCAGCAGGGTCTGATAGGCCGCCTGGCGGCGCTCCATCGGCGGGAAACCGGCCACCCAAAGTTTAATGATGTTGGCCTTGCCGTTAAAATCCTTGATCAACCGGCCAAAGGATTCCCTGGTCAGCGAAGCGTCATCCTGTTGAGTCACGGTTACGCCCGGCACCGTACCCTGGACCGCCGTATCAAACACCGATACCGCAATACCGCTGGCGGTAATGCGCTTGACCAGTTCGGTGGAGTAGGGATCGCGTCCCTGGGACAGGATAATGCCGTCGTATTTCTGGGTAATTGCCTGGTTAACGAAATCCTGGAACCGGGCATCGTCGCCATTGCTTAAAAAAGTGCTTACTTTGAAACCCAGTTTTTTCCCCTCCTCGATCACCCCCGAGACAAACTGCGTGGTGTTGTCGTCGGACCCCAGGTTGCGGATTACCGCGATACGGATGGGGCCGTTATGCTGGGCAATGGCGGCGGGAACGGGCGCGGCGGCGAGGGCCGGCATGCCGGTCAGCAGGCCCAAAGCCAACAGCGGGGATAATAATTTTTTCATCAACGGCTCCATGAGGTGGACAGGATAAACGAGGGCGCAAGATAGCAGCCTGTATGTCTGGATGTCTATTTTGCCCGGCAATGCATCATAGCCAGCGCGACGGGATTAAGAAATGTTTTCCGTTATGACTTTTTGGCAGATGTTATGCCATTTCGTGCGCATGAGAATACGGGCTTGTGAGCAGGAACGTGAACCCGCTATCTGAAACAATGAATGTACTTAAAGCCGCCAAAATCCCCAATGGCCCGGGCCGCGGGCATAGTTCGCAATTGATGGGCATATTGTTGATGAAATAAGCCAAATCGAGAAAAACCGTGGTGTTTATAACCACGGTATGGCGTGTTATGGGGGACCAGCCGCTCAGCCGCTCAGCCGTTCGCCGACGCCAGCCGGCGGCGATGCTGTTTTTCACCGATCATGGTCAGGGCCAGCAGCAGCACCGCCAGGAGGCAGCCGCCGATCATCACGATAAAACCACCGTTCCAGCCAAAATAATCCACCGTATAGCCGACCACCGAGCTGGCCGCCACCGAGCCACCGAGATAACCGAACAGGCCGGTAAAACCGGCGGCGGTGCCGGCGGCTTTTTTCGGCGCCAGCTCCAGGGCGTGCAGCCCTATCAGCATCACCGGACCGTAAATCAGGAAACCGATCACCATCATGCACAGCATATCCACGCCGGGATGGCCGACCGGGTTAAGCCAGTAGACGACAGTTGCGATCGTGACCAGCGCCATGAAAAACATGCCGGTGGCGCCGCGATTGCCCCTGAATACCTTATCGGACATCCAGCCGCACAACAGCGTGCCGGGAATGCCGGCATACTCATAGCAGAAATAGGTCCAGGAGGTCTTATCCAGCGTGAAGTCCTTTACCTCCTTCAGATAGGTCGGCGACCAGTCCAGAATGCCGTAGCGCAGCAGGTAGATAAACACATTAGCCAGGGCGATATACCATAACAACTTATTGGGGAAGACATATTTTTGCAGGATCTGGCGCGTGGACAGTTCCTGTTCGGCGGCCTGTTTATCATAGTCCGGCGGGTAATCGTTTTTATACTCCTCAATCGGCGGCAGGCCGCAGGATTGGGGGGTATCGCGCATCAGCGCGTAGGCCGCCACCGCGATGACGATGGCGACCAGGGCGGGCATATACAGCGCGCTATGCCAGTCGTTAAACCAGATCATGCCCAACAGCAGCAGCAGCGGCGGAATACCGCCCCCCACGTTATGGGCGCAATTCCATACCGAAACAATGGCGCCGCGCTCCCTATGTGACCACCAATGCACCATGACCCGCCCGCACGGGGGCCAGCCCATGCCCTGGAACCAGCCGCAGGCAAACAGCAACACGAACATAATGGCGATACTGGAGGTGGCCCAGGGCACAAATCCCATAAACAGCATCACCGCGGCGGCGAGCATCAGCCCGGCCGGCAGGAACACCCGCGGATTGGACCGATCCGAAACCGATCCCATAACAAATTTGGATATGCCATAGGCAATGGAGATGCCCGAGAAGGCCACGCCCAGGTCGCCGTGACTATAACCTTGCTCAACCAGGTAAGGCATAGCCAGCGCGAAATTTTTTCGCACCAGGTAATAGGCGGCGTAACCGAAAAAGATACCTAAAAACAGTTGCCGGCGCAGGCGGCGGTAAAGGGGATCAACCCCATGTTCCGGCACGCGGGGCCGATGGACGGCGGGTTTGAACAAACGTAGCATGTCGTCTCCGGTGGTGTTTAAAAAATGACCAGCCTGAACTTTTGTAGAGGCGACCGAAGTATGACCGGAGGGATGGAATGAAGTCGCGCGTTGGTCCCGTGATCCGGGATCTGCGTCGGCAGGCATATTCAATTTTTAATAGAAATCTGCGAAATATGATAGAAACCATATTATAAACATGGATTTACCGGCGGCTTGCCCGCGGCGCCGCCGGGGTCCGGCCTTGGCGACGGGACGGATCAGCGCCGCTGGATATAGGTGATGGCCAGCGCCGCGGCCAGCACCAGGCCCTTGATAATATCCATCGCATAATAGGGCACCGACATCATCACCAGGCCGTTTTGCAATACGCCCAGGATCACCGCGCCCACCAGCGTTCCCAGCGCGTTGGGTTTGCCGGAACCGGCCAGGGAAAAGCCGATATACGCCGCGGCCACCGCGTCCATCAGGTAGCCGCCGCCGGCGTTGACCTGGGAGGACCCGATGCGCGAGGCCAGTAAAATCCCCCCAAGCGCAGCAAGCCACGACGAGATAACGTAGGCCAGGATGCGGTAACGGGCGGTGCGGATGCCGGCCAGCCGCGCCGCTTCAGGATTGCCGCCGATGGCGTACATCCGGCGTCCGTGCCTGGTCAGGGATAAGCCGAGCTGCACCACTACCGTGACCGCCAGCATGATAATCACGATAACCGGCACCTGGCCCAGGGCGGAAAATACCGCCGGTATTTCGCCCTGGGCCATATCGCCGCCCGGCAGCACCATATTCTGCGTGATGGAGCCGCCGAAGCTGTAGGTCATCGCAACGCCCTGCACCACAAACAGCGATCCCAGCGTGGCCAGCATATCCGGAATTTTCAACACGACGATCAGAAAAGCGTTGAACAGGCCCACCAGGGTACAGACGGCGAGCGTCAGGGCGATCGCCTGCGTGGTATCCAGGCCGTGCCAGACAAACATCGATACCACCAGCGCATTGGCCAGCGAAGCGGTGGATCCCACCGACAGGTCGAAACCGCCCACCGCCAGCGACAGCGAGACGCCGATGGCGATGATGGTCACGATGGCGATGGAGCGCAGAATATTGACGATGTTATTGGCATCGAGAAAATTATCCGAGGCCAGGCCGAACAGCGTCACCAGCGCCACCACCGTCAGCAGCATCCCCCAGCGGTATAAAAAGTCAAACAGGCGGTGACGCCAGGGCTGCGCGCCCGACTTCAGGAACAGTTCATTACTCAAGGGAGCGTACCTCCGGTTGAATATAACAGCAGGGTTTCTTCATCCGTGGTTCGCGCGTCCAACTGCGCCACGATGCGCCCATCCCACATCACGCAAATACGATCGCAAAGGCCCAGCAGCTCGGAAAACTCGCCCGAGGCGTAGATGATGCCTTTGCCCTGGCGCGCCAGGCCGTCAATCAATAAAAACAAATCCTGCCGGGCCTTGATATCCACGCCTTTGGTCGGCTCGTCGAAGATGAGCACCTCGGCGTGGCCGCGCAGCCATTTGCCGACCGCCACCTTTTGCTGGTTGCCGCCCGACAGGCGCAGCAGTTTTTGGTCCAGGCCGCTGGCGCGGATGCCCAGGCGTTCCACCATCCGGCGCGCGAAGCGGCGCGCCCGCCCGGCGCTGAACCAGCCCCAGCGGGTAAAGGTTTTATCGGCGCAAACGCTCAGGTTCATGGGCAGGTTTTCGTGAATAAAAATGCCTTCCTTGCGCCGTTCCTCCGGCACCAGGGCCATTCCGCGCCTTACCGCATCATAAGGCGTGGTCGGTCGCCAGGGCTTGCCGTTGAGTTCGCCGTCGGCGACGCTTACGGCCGAGGCGCCGAACAACGCTTTGCACAGCTCGGTTTTGCCGGCGCCCGCCAGGCCGGCGATGCCCAGGATTTCGCCCCGGCGAAGCGAAAGGGAAATATCGCGCAGCAGCCGGGCGTCATGCAGCCCCGTCACCCGCAGCAGGATCTGCTCGCGGGCAAGAGGACGCGGCGGCGGGAAAATAGCGTCCAGGGCATGGCCGAGCATTTTTTCAATGATTTGCCCGCTGGTCAAACCGGCCATGGGGCCGGCGCCGACCTGTTTGCCGTCGCGCAGCACCGTTAGCCGATCGCAGACTCGCGCCAGCTCGTGAATGCGATGGGATATAAACACCACGCCGATGCCTTCCGCCCGCAAACGCCGCGTTAGCGCAAACAGCCTTTCGCTTTCCGCCAAATCGAGCGGCGCGGTGGGTTCGTCGAGGATCAGGAGTCGACAACGGTGGGACAACGCCCGCGCCAGCAGGATATGCTGCTTTTCCGCCAGCGTGCAAAGGCCCGCGGGCCGGCGCACGTCAAGCGTGACCCGCAGCTGCGCGAGCAGGGCCTGCGCCTGGCGGTAGAGTTGGGGCCAGTGGCACAGCTGGCCGCGTTCCGCCAACTGGTCCAGCATGATATTTTCGCCCACGGTCAGCGTCGGCACCAGCGCCACGTCCACTTCCTGCTGCACCAAATGGATGCCCAACCGCTTGGCCTGGCGCGGCGAGCGCAGATCCACCGGTTGGCCGTTTATAAGGATTTCGCCCTGATAATGGGCATGGGTGCCGGACAGGATGGCCATCAGGGTGGATTTGCCGGCGCCGTTAGCGCCGATTAACGCGTGCACCGAGCCGCCCTCGAGCGTGAAGTCGACCCGATCCAGCGCCCTGAAACCGGCGAAGGCGATGGAGATGCCACGCATTTCCAGGGTGAACGTCTCTTTTGACCTGAGTGTAGTCATCAGCGCGGGGACTCTTTTCAGACGATCGGCAAACGAGACCGTTATGCCATAATGGCGGGATTTTTCATCAATAGGGGGATTTTGGCAATAACGGAAAAAGCATAAGCTACATAAAAACGGTCTTGATCTTTATCGCCGCCGGCGGGTCGATAAACCGACAGCCCCGCTCCTCGGGCCGCTGCCGGCATGGTATCAGCGCGGGCATGACACGGGGCCGCCCGCGAAAGATCAGTCGGTACGTCTTTCCAGGATGTGGAAAGTCACATCCATGACGTCATTGCGGATATAGGCACGGTGATCGTCCATATGCTGCGCCTGCTGGTGCTGCTCAAGATGACGGATACTTTTCCACTGCTCCAGCATGAAAATGGAGTCGGGCGCGGTTTTGCGCCACGGCACCTGCGCCTTATAGTCGGTAAGCAAGGTATATTCGCTGCAACCGTCTTCCGCCAGCACGTTGGGCCGGAGTGCCTGGATGGCGGCTAAAACCGCTTCTCTTCGTCCCGGTTTTACTTTGATTTCTGCAATTACCGTGATCATCGATTCCTCAGTCTTTGAATAAAAAGTGTTGTTCGGCACTAGTTAACCAAAGACGCGGCCCAGATGCTCGCGATATTTTATTATATCCTGCTCTATCCGCGGTTGTTTTATGACATCGTTGCAGATGAACGTCGGCAACATCGACATGCCGAGGAACTGATTGGCCTTATGGAACGGCAGGTAAACGCCGTCCACGCCCACGCCTTCGAAAAACTGATCCGGATCGGTAAAGGCTTCCAATGGGGCGTTCCAGGTCAGCGACAGCATATAGCCTTTCCCTTGGATAAGGCCGCCGGACCCGTATTTTTTCGTGCTGTCCGATCGCGTGCGTCCATCGCTGGCGTAGAGCCGTCCGTAGCCGACGGTAAACACCTCGTCGATATATTTTTTCAGGATCCAGGGCTGCCCCATCCACCATCCGGGCATCTGGTAGATTACCGCGTCCGCCCAAAGATAATTATCGACCTCGCGTTCACTGTCATACCCCTGGTCGACCACGGTCACGCGCACGTTCAGGCCGGCCTCCGTCAGGAACGTGACGGCCACGTCGGTCATGGTGTCGTTTAACGCCCCTTCGGAGTGGGCGAATTTTTTGCCTGCGTTAATAATAAATACATTGTTCATTTTATTGCGCCTTAAATACGTTGAACGGCAGTGTAGCCCGCGGCGGCAAAATGAAACAGGGCGCCGGGCGCATAACATTTTTGTCCGCGACGCAATAAAGCCGCGTTATCAAGCTCTGTGACAGCCGGGTGCCGGATAGGGTAGTATCAGGGGCTATTACCACCAAACCAAAGGGTATGGCTAGCCATCCAGACCATACCGCGGTGAGAGGAAACAACGATCAATGAGTGATTTGGCTCATGACGGCGCGGAAAGCCTGGCGCTGCATACATTTACCGAGAACGCCTACCTTAACTACTCCATGTACGTCATCATGGATCGCGCGCTGCCGTTTATCGGCGACGGCCTCAAGCCGGTGCAGCGCCGTATTGTCTATGCCATGTCGGAACTGGGGTTGAACGCCAACGCCAAATACAAAAAATCCGCCCGCACCGTGGGCGATGTGCTGGGCAAATACCATCCCCACGGCGACAGCGCCTGCTACGAAGCCATGGTGCTGATGGCGCAGCCCTTCTCCTACCGTTATCCGCTGGTGGACGGCCAGGGCAATTGGGGGGCGCCGGACGATCCCAAGTCCTTCGCCGCCATGCGCTACACCGAGTCCCGGCTGTCCAAATACGCCGAGCTGCTGCTGGGCGAACTCGGCCAGGGCACCGTGGACTATGCCCCCAATTTCGACGGCACGCTGCAGGAGCCGAAAACCCTGCCGGCGCGGCTGCCCAATATTCTGCTTAACGGCACCACCGGCATCGCCGTCGGCATGGCCACGGATATACCGCCGCACAATGTCAGCGAGGTCGGCGCCGCGATCATCGCGCTGCTGGATAATCCGAAAACCACCCTGGATCAATTGCTGGAATACGTTAAAGGGCCGGATTACCCCACCGAGGCGGAAATCATTACCCCGGCCGAGGACATACGCAAAATCTACCACAGCGGACGCGGCTCGGTGCGCATGCGCGCCCTGTGGAAAATCGAAGACGGCGAGGCGGTGATTACCGCCCTGCCGCACCAGGTGTCCGGCGCCAAGGTGCTGGAACAAATCGCCGCCCAGATGCGGGCGAAAAAGCTGCCGATGGTGGAGGATCTGCGCGACGAGTCGGATCATGAAAATCCCACCCGTCTGGTGGTGGTGCCGCGCTCCAACCGGGTCGATCTGGAGGCGGTAATGCACCATCTGTTCGCCACCACCGATCTTGAGCGCAGCTACCGCATCAATATGAACATGATAGGCCTTGACGCCCGTCCGGCGGTCAAGAACCTGCTGGAAATCCTCAACGAATGGCTGGTCTATCGCCGCGACACGGTGCGCCGCCGCCTGAACTACCGGCTGGAGAAAGTACTGCGCCGCCTGCATATCCTGCAGGGGCTGCTGGTGGCCTATCTTAATCTGGACGAGGTTATCCATATCATCCGCACCGAGGATGAGCCGAAACAGCAGTTGATGCAGCGCTTTGCGCTCAGCGATACCCAGGCCGACGCCATCCTCGAATTGAAACTGCGCCATTTGGCCAAACTCGAAGAGATGAAAATCCGCGGCGAGCAGGCGGAACTGGAAAAAGAACGCGATAAGCTGCAGGGCATCCTGGCCTCCGAGCGCAAGCTGAGCAATCTGCTGAAGAAAGAGATCGAAGCGGATATCGCCGCCTACGGCGATCCCCGCCGTTCGCCGCTGGTGGAGCGGGGCGAGGCCCGGGCGCTGAGCGAAAACGAACTCACCCCGTCGGAACCGGTGACCATCGTACTGTCCACCATGGGATGGGTACGCAGCGCCAAGGGACACGATATCGATCCCAGCGCGCTGAACTATAAATCCGGCGACAACTTCCTTTCCTCCGCCCGGGGCAAAAGCAACCAGCCGGTGGTGTTTATCGACTCCACCGGACGCAGCTACGCGCTGGAACCCTCCGCGCTGCCGTCGGCCAGGGGGCAGGGCGAGCCGTTAACCGGCAAGCTGACGCTGCCGCCGGGCGCTACCGTGTTGCATATGCTGACCGGCACCGACGAGCGCAAACTGCTGCTGGCCTCCGACGCCGGGTATGGGTTCGTCTGCACCTTCGACGATCTGGTGGCCCGCAACCGCGCCGGCAAGACCATGCTGACCCTGCCGGAGAACGCCCGGGTGATGCCGCCGCTCTGGGTAAACCCGGAGATCGAGCAATTGCTGATGGTGATTACCGAGGCGGGACGGCTGCTGCTGTTCCCGGTAAGCGATCTGCCGCAGCTCACCAAGGGCAAAGGCAATAAAATCGTCTCGATAACCGCGGCCGACGCGGCCGCCGGGAAAGATCGCCTGGTGTGGATGCAACTGTTGTCCACCAAGGGATCGGCTACGCTTTATGTCGGCAAACGCAAATTAACCCTGCGACCTGAGGACTTGCAAAAATACCGCGCCGAGCGGGGACGTAAAGGAACGCTGCTGCCCCGCGGCCTGCAGCATATCGACCGTATCGTGGTGGATGACCCGCTGGCCGCGACCGACCCTGACCAGGCGGCGCTGCCGGACCAGTAGCGGTCGGGCCGTTCGGCCCGCGATTCCTTAGCGGACGCGGGCCGGCTATCGGGGCCAAGCGTCGCGGTTTGACGTAAATGTTATCAGCGCCGTACCGGGAATAACCGTGTATTTTGTCATGAAGCCGGTATACTAGCGGCGGCTGATGGTTAAGAGGTTAATATGCTAGCGATTATTCGTACCATTGTGGTGGTGCTGCTTTCTATTTGTATCTGCGTATTTGGCTTGATTTATTGTCTGTTCAGCCCGAGAAATCCACGTCATGTCGCCACCTTCGGCCGGCTGTTCGGGCGTATGGCGCCCATTCTCGGCCTCAAGGTCGAGCTGCGTTATCCCCAAACCATGGTCACCCGGCAAAACTGTATCTATATCGCCAATCATCAAAACAATTATGACATGGTGACCGCCGCGAGCATGGTGCAGCCGCGCACGGTGACGGTGGGCAAGAAGAGCCTGCTGTGGGTACCCTTTTTCGGCCTGCTGTACTGGCTGACGGGCAACCTGCTTATCGATCGCGACAACCGCTCGCGCGCCCACGGCACCATTGCCGAAATTGTTAAGCAGATAAAGAAAAAAAACATTTCCATCTGGATGTTCCCCGAGGGCACCCGCAGCCGGGGCCGCGGGCTGCTGCCGTTTAAAATGGGCGCATTCCATGCCGCCATCGCCGCCGGGGTGCCGGTAGTGCCGATTTGCGTTTCCAATACCTCCAACGATAAGATCAGGCTGAACCGCTGGAATAACGGCCTGGTGATCGTGGAAATCCTGCCGCCGGTGGATATCACGCCTTACGGCCGCGATCAGGTGCGCGAACTGGCCGCCCATTGCCGCGAGATCATGGCGGCCAAACTGGCGGACCTGGATGCGGAAGTGGCCAGGCGCGAAGGGCGCGCCGCCGCCCAAAAGGCCGGGTAACGGCTATGTCATTCAACAGACGCCAGTTTATCCAGGCATCGGGTATTGCGTTATGCGCCGGCGCGCTGCCGCTGGGCGCGCGCGCCGCCGGGCAGCCGACCGCCTTACCCATCCCGCCGCTGCTGGAATCGCGCCGCGGGCAGCCGCTGTTCCTGACGCTGCAACTGGCGCACTGGGAGTTTATCCCCGGCAGGCGCGCCGCCACCTGGGGCATCAACGGCGGCTACCTTGGCCCGACGGTACGGGTTTACAACGGCGACGACGTCAAGCTTATCTATAACAATCGGCTTAACGAGCCGGTTTCCATGACCGTCAGCGGCCTGCAGGTGCCCGGCACGCTGATGGGCGGCGCCCCGCGCATGATGTCGGCCAGCGTCGACTGGTCGCCGGTTATCCCGATACGCCAGCCGGCCGCTACCTGCTGGTACCACGCCAATACCCCCAATCGCATGGCGCCGCATATCTATAACGGCCTGGCGGGACTGTGGCTGGTGGAGGACGAGGTGAGTAAATCCTCACCTCTGCCCAATCACTATGGCGTGGACGATTTCCCGGTGATTATCCAGGATAAGCGCCTGGATAATTTCGGCGCCCCGATATACAACCCGCCGGCCAGCGGCGGTTTTTTCGGCGACACGCTCTTGGCCAACGGCGCGCAGAGCCCTTTCGTGGAAGTATCCCGGGGCTGGGTGCGGCTGCGGCTGCTTAACGCCTCCAACGCCCGGCGCTACCAGCTACAGTTAAGCGACGGACGCACCATGCAGGTGGTGGCCGGCGATCAGGGCTTTTTACCCGCCCCGGTGCCGGTGAGCCAGTTGTCGTTAGCCCCCGGCGAGCGCCGGGAAATCCTGATTGATATGTCGAAAGGCGAAGAAGTGTCGATCACCGCCGGCGCGGCGGCGGGCATCATGGATCGGGTGCGCGGATTTTTTGAGCCATCGTCCAAGCTGATTTCAACCATCGTGCTGACGCTGAAACCC
This sequence comes from Acerihabitans sp., assembly GCF_036398755.1. Lineage (NCBI taxonomy): Bacteria > Pseudomonadati > Pseudomonadota > Gammaproteobacteria > Enterobacterales > Pectobacteriaceae > Acerihabitans > Acerihabitans sp. The sequence goes on from NZ_DASWOM010000059.1 coordinate 49,041, forward strand.
ACCGGGCTGCTGCCGCTGGTTACCGATAACCTGCCGATGCGGCTCCTGTCGGACCAGCTTATCGACGGCAATATCACCCGCACGCGCGAGTTTCACCTCGGTGACGGGCAGCCTGAGATCAACGGCGCCATGTGGGATATGAACCGCACCGATTTCCGGGCGCTGCAAGGCAGTTTTGAGCGATGGATAATCCACGCTGAAACGGCGCAGCCGTTTCATATCCAGGGCGTGGCGTTTTTGATAAAACGGGTCAACGGCAACTCGCCCTTGCCGGAAGACCGCGGCTGGAAGGATACGGTTTGGGTCGACGGCGATGTGGAGCTGATGGTCTGGTTTCCGCAGGTGGCGGGCGACCATTTTCCTTTCCTGTATTACAGCCAGACGCTGGAAATGGCCGACCGCGGCTGCGCCGGCCAGTTTACCGTCAGCCCCGGCTAACGCGGCCTGTTCGGCGGTACACCTGGCGCGGGCACCTTCGGCCGCAACAATAAAACGCGGCGCCCGCGGCTTTTATACGGCGCTCGCGAGCGACACCCTCGCGCCCGCGGGAACGGATTAGGGTTTAACGAAGGTATCCGGGTTTGGTCCCAGGCGTTTACCGCTATCCAGTCGGGCAATAGCGTCCAGCTCGTCCTGCTGTAGCCTGAAGTCCAGCACCGCGAAGTTCTCCTTTATACGCGACGGCGTTACCGACTTTGGTATCACCACCAGGCCGGAGTCGAGGTGCCAGCGTATCACGACCTGTGCCGGGCTTTTGCCGTATTTTTGCGCCAGCTCACGGATAATCGCCTGATCGAATACCCCTTTCCCGCCCTGCGCCAGCGGACTCCAGGATTCGGTCAGTATATCGTGCGCGGCGTTCCATTGGCGCAGTTCGCGCTGTTGCAGCAGAGGATGCAGCTCGATTTGATTAATCACCGGCGTAACCCCGGTTTCATCCAGCAGGCGCTGCAAATGAGGGGCATGGAAGTTACATACGCCGATGCTTTTTGCCAGCCCCTCCTCCTTTAGCTTGACCATATCGCGCCAGGCCTGGACATAGGTATCCTGGGCGGGCACCGGCCAGTGCATCAGATACAGATCGACATAATCGAGCCGCAATTTCTTCAGGCTCTCTTCCAGGGCCTTAGGCGCCGCCGTCTGGTCGGCATTCCACAGTTTGGTGGTGATAAACAGCTGTTCACGCGGCAACGAGGCCGCTTGCAGCGCCTCGCCCACGCCGGTCTCGTTCTTGTAAATGGCCGCGGTGTCGATAGAGCGGTAACCGACGTTCAGCGCTTCCCGCACCGCCGTCAGAACCTCTTCGTTGCTGGCTTGCCAAACGCCCAGCCCGAGCTGTGGCATGGTACGTCCATCATGAAATTTAACCGTAGGTTGCGACATCATTTCTCCTTTCTTGTCGTACGCCGGTCCCATTCGGGCCGGCAGGGGTCTATCGTTGGTAGATCAATTATTCTAGTAGAATCTGCGACCTTATGTGGCGAAGGCACATCTCCATTGTGGTCATACCCTGGCCGCGACTCAATGCATAATCCTGCCTGCCATTTGCCTGTTTCTCCAAAAGGGTATAGAAAACGAATAAAAAATGGCAATATATCTGTAGGATCGTATCCACAGGAGAATACATGCCATGACGCAAAATCAATCCCTCAGTACCCGTTTGTCGCTGCGCGCCATGCAATTGCTACGCGAGAAAAATGCCGTGGCCATTCCCCATGTCAAGCTGCTGTATGCCGATGCCTACTACGCCCGCACCCCGGTAATGTACGAGCCGTGCATTGTCATCCTGTTCCAGGGCCGCAAGACCGGGTATCTCGGCGGCAAAACCTTTTTTTACGACGCCAGCCAGTATTTGCTGCTAAGCGTGCCGCTGCCGTTTGAATGCGAAACCTTCGCTTCAAGCGAACAACCGCTGGTGGGGTTATCCATCGGCGTCGATACCTTGATGTTGCAGGATTTGATTATCGATATGGGGGACGATGCGCAATTCAGGGCGGTTACCCCCCAATCAAGCGGGATAAACGCCGCGCCGCTGACCGAAGAATTGTTCTGCGCCGCCGAACGCCTGCTCGATATCATGGATAAGCCGCTGGACGCGCGGGTGCTGGGGCAGGCCGTGGTGCGGGAAATTCTCTATTATCTGCTGCAGGGTGAATGCGGCGACGCGCTGTACGCCCTGGCGAACCGGCAATCGCATTTCAACCAGATAGCCAAGATCCTGAAGAAAATTGAACGGCAGTTCGCTGATAACCTGACCATCGAACAGTTGGCGACGGAGGTCAATATGAGCCTGTCGGCGTTTCATCATAATTTCAAAGCGGTGACCAGCACCTCGCCTCTGCAATACCTGAAAACCTACCGGTTGCATAAGGCGCGCATCCTGATGCTGCATGACGGGCTGAACGCCGGAACCGCGGCCATGCGGGTGGGGTATGAAAGCCCCTCGCAGTTCAGCCGCGAGTTCAAGCGGTATTTCGGCCTTTCGCCCAGGGATGATGTGGCACGGGTGAGGATTGCGGGACAGCAGCTGATGTTGCCGGCATAACCCGGTTGCGCGGCGCGGCGAAACCGGGGCGTCAGGCGGTGTTCTTGACCTTGCGTTTGCGCAGCAGCAGCAGCAGCGTGCCCACCAGTCCGCTGCACAGCAAGACCAGCGGCAGCACCATCAGGATCGTCATCACCTGGTCCTCATGGTGTTTTACCAGCGGCACATGGCTAATGGCATACCCGAGCGTCAGCAGGGTGCCGACCCATATCAGGGCGCTCAGCCAATTGAACAATTGAAAACGCGTGCTGTTCAAACCGGAAATGCCCGCCATGGTGGGCAGAAGCGTACGGATAAAAGCCAGGAAACGGCCGACCAGCAGCGCCATCAGGCCATGGCGATTGAACATCGCATAGGCGCGCTGATGGTAATGGGCGGGCAGATGCAGCAGCCAGCCGCGGACAATACGGGTATCACCCAGCCAACGGCCCTGCAGGTAGCTGAACCAGCAGCCAAGGCTTGCCGCCACGGTAAGGATGATCAAGGTCGGGATAAAGGCCATCACCCCTTTCGCCACCATGGCGCCCGATAGCAGCAGCAGACTGTCGCCGGGTAAAAAAGAGGCCGGCAGCAGGCCGTTTTCCAGGAATAGGGTGGCGAACATCACACAATAGACAATTCCGATTACCCGCGGATTTGCCAGGGCGGCAAAATCCTGTTGCCACAGCGCACGGACAATCTCATGTAATACGCTCATCTCTACCCGCTTATCTCATTTTATTGGCAGCTTAACGTTAACATCCCTGTCTGTCCTCGATCGCCTACGCAATTGGACAATATTTATTAACTATTTTAGACCTGATCCCGCTTATGTGCGACGCGCCGCTTCCTCAATCCGGTCAAAGCCGGCGGCGAGATCGGCAATCAGGTCTTCGGTATTTTCCAGACCGATATGCAACCGGACCAGGGTGCCGGTAAAATCGACCCCGCCGGCGGGACGGATGGCCGCGATATCCTCGGGCTGGTTGGCCAGGATCAGCGATTCAAAGCCACCCCATGAATAGGCCATGCTGAAATGGGTGAAGTGATCGAGATAATACGCCAGCTGCGCCTGGCTCAGGCGCGCTTTCAGCACAAAAGAGAACAGCCCGCTCGCGCCGGTGAAATCGCGGATAAAAAAGGCATGGCCTTTACACCCGGGCAGCGCCGGATGATTGACCACCGCCACCTCCGGACGATCCGCCAGCCAGGATGCCACCCGCATGCCGTTCTCGGCGTGCTGCTTAAGACGCACGCCCAGGGTGCGCAAGCCGCGAGCGGCCATATAGGCGGTATCGGCATCCACCATCTGGCCCATTAAATAAGACTGTTCGCGCAGCTGATCCCAGCAACGGGCGTTGGCGACCGCCGTGCCCAGCATGGCATCGGAATGGCCGATAATATATTTGGTGCCCGCCTGGATGGAAATATCCACCCCCAGCGCCAGCGCAGGCAACAAAATTCCCGCCGCCCAGGTATTATCCAGCATGATCACGATATCGGGATTGATCGCCCGCACGGCTGTGACGATCGCCGGAATATCCTGTACTTCCATGGTGATGGATCCCGGTGACTCCAAAAATACCACCCGGGTGTTCGGCTGGATTAAATCGGCGATCCCGGCGCCTATCAGCGGATCGAACCAGGTGGTGGCGACATTCAGCTTGCCCAGGATATGGCGGCAAAAATCAGTGGTCGGCTCGTAGACGGAGCCGGTAACCAGGATATGATCGCCCGCCGAGACAAACGAGAGAATGGCGTTGGTCACCGCCGCCGCGCCGCAGGGATAAAGGGCGCATCCCGCTCCGCCTTCCAGTTCCACCATGGCCTGCTGCAGGGAAAAATGGGTCAGGGTCCCACGCCGGCCATAGAACAGCTCGCCGTGGGCACGCCCGGCGGTAGCCTTTTTTTTCGCCTCTACCGTGTCGAAAACCAGCGAAGAGGCCCGCTGGATAACCGTATTGACCGAACCCAGGGTGTATTTTTTATCCCTGCCGGCGGTAATCAACGCCGTCTCGATTTTCTTAGCCTTCATTATCTACGCTATGCCTTTAACTGAAAGTCTGTGCTGATAGGTCCACAGGCGCGATGAAGCCCGTATTCGCTGAGCTACGTTAACATGTTTACGCGGCGGCGGCAGGCGTTTTGGCCGGCCTGAAACGATTTATAATAATATTAATTTGGATTTGAAAAGACCAAAACGGCATAACCGTCCCAGGCGTTAACTACCCCGGGCGGAGGGTGGCGGAAGACGCCGTCAAAATGTTAATGAGGTTATTTTTCCCGGCGAGGTGTTATGGGATTGCTTTGCGCGGGATACATTTTAGGGTGAGTTGTCGCCGGCATAAGGATCGTTGATACAAATAATAATGAGAACCACTATCAATTCCCGTTCTGTTTGCTATCATTCTGGCTGGAAAATTCTTTAGCTAAGCTTAAGGTGGAGGCGCAGCGTGAAAATGGCTGTTTTGAAACTTACCCCGGTTCTGTCCCAGATGGCGCGGCGACGTACCTGTTCATGGCCCGCGCTGCTGCGCGGCCTGCCCGTCGCCATGCTGCTGGCGTTTGGCCTGGCGGGGCAGGCTACGGCCGCCGCGCCGGATACCGTCGCCGCGCCGTTGGGCACCGCCGCGACCACCGCGCCGGAAGGAGAGAGCGCGCCGCAAATGCTACCGCAGGCAATACCTGTGGACGCCTCCGGCCAGCGGCTGCTGCCGCAAATGGATTTGTCGGTGTGGGGTATGTATCAGCATGCCGACGTGGTGGTCAAAACCGTGATGATCGGACTGCTGATGGCCTCCATCATTACCTGGGCGTTGTTTTTTGGCAAAAGCGCCGAACTGTCGTCGGCTAAACGCCGGCTGCGCCGCGAAATGGCGGGACTGAAGGATGTGAAGAACCTGGATGAGGCTTTTTCAATCGCGGCGTCATTCAAAGATACCAGCGTCGCCAGCCGTCTGCTGGCCATGACGCACGATGAGCTGGCGTTGTCCGCCGATTCCAACGACAACAACGGTATTAAAGAGCGCGTCGCCTTCCGGCTCGAGCGCAGCGTCGCGGCCACCAGCCGCGCGATGGGCAAAGGCAACGGTTTCCTCGCCACTATCGGGGCCATTTCGCCGTTTATCGGCTTGTTCGGCACCGTTTGGGGCATCATGAACAGTTTTATCGGCATAGCCCATACCCAGACCACAAACCTGGCGGTGGTGGCGCCGGGCATCGCCGAGGCGCTGCTGGCCACGGCGATTGGTTTGTTCGCCGCTATCCCCGCCGTGGTTATTTATAATATTTTCGCGCGCACCATCGCCGGCTATAAAGCGATGGTGGGAGATTGCGCCGCGCAGGTACTTTTGCTGGTGGGGCGTGATCTGGATCTGGCCGCCAGCGCCGGCCGGCATAGCGCGCATTCCGTGGCCAAGTTCCGGGTAGGTTAACGCGATGGCGATGCACTTGAATGAAGATATTGACGGTGACGGCGAAATGCACGATATCAACGTGACGCCATTTATCGATGTGATGTTGGTATTGTTGATTATCTTTATGGTGGCGGCTCCATTGGCGACGGTGGATATCCGGGTGGATTTGCCCAACTCAACCGCCACCCCGCAGCCGCGCCCGGATAAGCCGGTTTATCTCTCGGTAAAAGGGGATAAGCAGCTGTTTCTCGGCGATCGCGCCGTGACATCGGCTAGCCTGGCAACGGCCCTGGATGCGCTGACCCAGGGCAATAAGGATACCACCATCTTTTTTCAGGCTGATAAAAGCGTTGATTATGAAACGCTGATGTCGGTGATGGATAACCTGCGTAGGAGTGGGTACTTCAAGGTCGGACTGGTGGGGGTGGAAGCCGGCGGGAAAGGTTAGGGAACCCGCTGGGTTTATGCCCCCGGCCGGGGGGCTTGCCGAGGTTCGATTTTCTGTTGCCTTGGCAGGCGCAATCTGCACAAAGGCAACCTATACCGTACCGCCAACCCCCTTTGCATCCAAGGCGCGCGCCGGGACATCAACCTAAGTGGTTGCCGCCGGTGACGCCGTGAACTTCGGCCGTGACGTAGCTGGATTCCTGCGAAGCCAGGTAAACGTAGATCGGCGCGAGTTCGGCGGGCTGACCGGCGCGGCCAAGCGGGGTCTGGCTGCCGAATGAAGGCAGCTTTTCGGTGGGCTGGCCGCCGGACACCTGCAATACGGTCCAGATGGGGCCGGGCGCCACGCAGTTGACCCTGATGCCTTTAGCGGCGACCTGTTTCGCCAGCCCACGGGTATAGTTCAGGATGGCGGCCTTGGTGGACGCATAGTCAAGCAGGGACGGGCTGGGTTGATAGGCCTGAATGGACGACGTGGTGATAATGGACGCCCCGGCGGGCAGGAACGGCAGCGCCGCCTTGGTGATCCAGAACAGTGAAAAGACATTGGTTTCATAGGTTTTGCGGAACTGTTCGGTCGTCAGGTCGGCAATATCCTCCACCGCCGTTTGCTTACCCGCCACCAGCGCCAGGATATCCAGGCCGCCAAGCTGGTTTACCGCATCTTCCACCACTTTTACATTAACCGATTCGTCGCTTAAATCACCGGGCAGCATGAACACTTTGCGCCCCGCTTCCTTTATGAGCTCCGCCACCTGCTCGGCGTCTTTATGTTCATCGGGATGATAAGCCAGGGCGATATCCGCCCCTTCCCGGGCATAGGCGATAGCCACCGCGCGGCCGATGCCCGAATCGGCACCGGTAACCAGAGCCTTGCGTCCGGCCAGGCGGCCGCTGCCACGATAGGTTTGCTCACCGCAATCGGGAACCGGCGTCATCTCGGTTTGGAGCCCCGGCGCGTCCTGGCTTTGTTCGGGGAATTCTTCGCGGGTATATTGGGTCACCGGATTACGCATGGTGTATTGATCAAACTCGGCCATTTCTCTCTCCTGAAAAATAATAATCAAGACTATCGTAACGATAAGCTTAGTTGATTTTTATGATTTGTCGAATAATAAAAATTCAACATCTGTTATTGTCATAATAATTACTTTTCATAAAAATATTCTTTGTTTCGTTATTATTTATCTGTAACCATGTCGAGTAAAGCTGAGGTTATAAATTAAACAGATTATGAGAATATAATATTGAAAGGAATAATTTTTTAAAAATAGCTAGCGGCTAGAAAATATATTGTGTGACATCAGGCGGGCCGTCGCTGTTTATTTCCCGGCCGGGGCAAGCCGCGGCGGAATCGAGGGGGGCGCGAAAGCTGCGGATAAACTGGAGATGATTATCACGCCAGCGCGAAATGGAAATCGGGCATTGACTATCATAGTCGCCCGCGGGACTCCGGCATGCCGCGACGACGTCGCGACGGGGTATTTTCCCGCCCCTGTCGCGCGAAGCACAGGGGCTTGCCGCCGCCGTATAGGCTGCCTGGTCACAACCCGTGCCGCAACCCGTGGCATATTCGTCTTGATGTTTAACGGCGCCGGCGGACGCGCTCTGCTCTTCAACTTCCGTAACCAGCGTAAGGTTACCTTCCGGGTCTTCCTGGATGATACAAAAATTCCCCCTTAGCAACTCTATGATACTCATGCCGTGGCGTTTCACCGCCAGGCTGATGATTTCTTCGCTAATAAAATCGGTGTTTGAGGGATAGTAATTGAATAATAAGTAATTTAACAGCGGCAGGTTGTCGATATGGCCGATGATATGCCATGATTCCTCTCCCTGGTTATACGCTTTATAGGGGGTACCATCTCCGATGAATAATTGACCTTGCCTTAATTGATAAACTTTGCCGCGCGGTCGTGACGTGATGGCCAAGGTATTATTTCCTTGGCTAAGGATGACACAAAAACGATTGCCCATACACCCTCTTGAAACTATTGTTAATGCTAATGACTGTTATAAACATAACCGGGTGCATAGACATTACACGTTATTGATAGGGGTAAAAAGCTAGTATTAAGTGTAGTTATTACCTGTACTTTAGTACAGGTTGTTAGGGTTTTTCTTTACTGATACCATAAATTAACTTTGTATTAAGTTAAAGCAGCAAGCATTAATTAATAATGATAAAAGGATAGACTATGTTTAATTTAATCAGTGTTAAGTACCAGGATATTATCAATGATAAACTCGATGAACTGTATCTGCTCCGGAAGAAAACCTTTAAAGATCGGCTGGACTGGCAGGTCACCTGCGTTGGCGACAGGGAATTTGATGGCTATGATAATGAACATACGCATTATTTACTAGGATGCTATGACGGAGAGATCGTCTGTAGCGTACGCTTCATTTCCATGGACCAGCCGAATATGATTACCGGTCCGTTTAAGGATTTTTTCAGTTATCAGGCGCCCGAAGATGGCGCATTGATTGAATCCAGCCGTTTTTTTGTCGATAAAGAGCGGGTTAAGGAACTTGCCGGCACCAAACTGCCGTTTTGCCATTTGCTGTTCCTGGGTATGGTGAATTATGCCCGCACCCTGGGCAAGCAGGCAATAATGACCGTCTGTAGCAAATCCATGTATACCATTCTTAAACGTAGCGGCTGGAATATAGCCGTCGAGAGCACCGGGCTGTCGGAAAAAAAAGAACCGGTATATTTACTTCGTCTTGGCATTGGTGATGACAGCCAGGAAGCGCTGATCAAATACATTCGCCGTCATTATTGTTGCGAGGGAAGTTATCTTAAAAAATGGCCTATTTACCTTTAACCGATGGAGTGAGTTTTTGGTTGTAACACCCTACCGTAAAGATGGGCTATAGCCGCCCTGATGTGAATAAAATCGGGTGATGATATTTAGCGGTCGGAGCTAATCAGTTTCAATGGCATGAGAACGTACGTCGCCATTACGCATGAAGATATCCATATGATGATGGCGCTCCTGTCATTGACAACTGCTCAAGCCTGAATGATATTATTCATAAGCGTTGAATAGCTGTAAATCAGATGCTTTTTTAATGGCGTGTTTGGCATTAACCACTCCAAGTTTTACAATTAAATTGCTGATATGGAATTTAACGGTACTTTCCGTTATGCCCATGATAATGGCGATCTCGCCATAGGTTTTACCCGCGCTTGCCCAGCGGAGAACTTCCGTCTCCCGAGTGGTCAGTGTCCTTCCATTCCCCTCCGGTCGCAATTTATAGGGACGTATGTGCATAAATTGTTCATGCACCGAGAGCAGCAGCAGCTGGATGTTTTTTTTATGCTCCTTGATGCATTTGCTGAGCAGTCCGCAATCTCCCTCGGCGTATAGGCTCAGGGTCGCCAGGTTATTTTCATGATCGTGCAATGGGAAAGTATAACCGCTGAGGATATTGAATTCCCGTGCCGCGGCAAAAATCTTGTTATAAGCGCTACTATTAAATAAGAGCGTTTTATCGTCCCATACAAAGGGTGTGATGCTTTTTCGCGCCAATAAAACAACAGGGTCATATTTATATAATGTCATATTGATGTATTTTTCTATCCATTTGGGCGGATAGTTGGAGTATATGACCGGCATCGACGGTGGGTTTTTGTTGATCACGGTGTAAGCAAACCGGGTCTGCGCCGGGAAGCTTAATTCGTGGAAAATAACATCGCTGATAATTTTATTAATAAGATCATCTTCATTTTTTCTGATTGAATTTACGGTAAGAAGCATGTGGATCTCATCAATTTAGCAGGATATGGCTAATGCCATTGAATGCGCCTAATGCGTTAAAAGAAAAAGTTTTATTATTTAATATTATTTTAATCGATAGTAAATCAAACGGCAGGCTTGGTCAACGAGAATATACGTTGGCGCAGAGAAAGAACATGGAATATAATTATAATGCGAATTATATCAAAAGTATTATTTCGCCGCCTCTGCGGCCATGTCGCCTTTTGCAGGGTGATACCGCTCACTTGCCGGACACCCGCGCCGCCCGTATACTGCCTTTCATGCTGACGCGGCGCTATCTCATTCATGTCGTAAGCATTAGGAGTTAAATAATTAACTGAGTGTATACTCTATGCAGTCTCAACGATTTCGCTAAGATAAGTCAGCGGGATATCATCCCCATGGAGTTAGGCCGGGGAGTAGGAAACGCAGAATGCCGATCGGTCTGAAAAGCAGGATCATAGCAAAAATCACCAACAAGTATCGTATGCTCTTTTGGGTAATCATCCCCTTGTGCTTTTTTGTTTTCTCCGTTGCCCTCATCAGCTTTTTTGCCCTGCAAACCTTGAAAAGCCGTGCCGATCATGAGATTCGCAGTACGCAGGCTTTTATCGATACGATATTGAACGACGCCAACGCAACGGCAAATGAAGCCATAACGCTATTGGGCCGGCCTTGTCCCGCGGTTGTCGACCAGTTGAGGATCATCGGGATGAAGCACTCGTTTGTGCGCACCGTCAACCTGGCCCATGAAGGAATGATCTATTGCGCTCCGGTGGCGGTGCCGCCCAATATGAAGCCGCGGCAATACGCCTCGATGATGGATAATCCGGCCCCGGAAATAGAGTTGCGCGACGGCACGCTGCTGTTCCCGGGGGTCGCCGTCATCGTATTGCGCAAACATCATGGCAACGATGGCGTCGGCGTAGTCATTGATACGCAATATATGCGTTATATGATGCAAACGGTCGGCACTAATAACCTGATTTTCCTGGGCATAAAAAACCTGTTCCTGGCACCGGACGGGCGGCTTCTGCCATCAAGCGCGCTGCAGAAGGGATTTATTTCCGTAAGCCTGGTCTCGCCGAATTTTCCGTACGTCTTGAACGTGGCCATTACCTATCGTCAGTTTCTTGCGTATCTTGTCGATACCTATGCGCTGCTCGTCCTGTTTTCGGTGGTGGTTAGCCTGGTCATGTCGTTGCTGATACGTAATTGGCTGACGGCCACCACCTCCATCCGGTCCAATATAGCCCTGGCACTAAAACGTAATGAATTTGAACCCTATTTCCAGCCGGTGATGAATGCGTCAAGGGACTGTTGCACGGGCGTGGAGATTCTCGCGCGCTGGCGGCATCCCACGGACGGTTTTGTTTCTCCCGAGGTGTTTATCCCGCTGGCCGAGGAGTCGGGACTTATCATTCCCCTGACGCAACAGCTGATGCAACGGGTAGCGGTGGTGATTGCCGGCAGCGATGCGCATTGGGACGCGGTATTGCACGTCGCCATCAACATCTCGGCGATCCACCTTGCCAATCGGCGAATTGTCGATGATTGCGCGGCTTTCATGCGCGTGGTGCGGCACAAAAACATCCGGCTGGTGCTGGAGTTAACCGAACGGCAGTTTATCGACGTTAACGACACGACGCTTGACGTGCTGGCCGGGTTGCGGCAATTGGGCGTGGCAATCGCCATCGACGATTTTGGCACCGGCTATTCCGGCCTTTCCTATCTCAGTAAAATGGATATCGATTTCCTTAAGATCGATCAGTCCTTCGTGGCGATGATTGAAGAGGAGCCCACCTCGCGCATTATCGTGGACGTGGTTATCGATCTGGCCACCAAGCTAAATATGGTGCTTATCGCCGAAGGTGTGGAGAATGTGCGGCAAAAGACCTATTTGCTGGATAAACGCGTGTTCTTTCAGCAAGGTTATTTTTTTGCCAGACCGATGGCGATGTCGCAATTTTCCTTATATATGCGCGAGGAACAGGCGCGCCATAACGCCCAGCCCATAGCACCATAATCCGTCTGGCACGGTTTCTTATAATCATTTTGTGAGCTTAGTCCCAAACAAGAATAGTGCCTTATTTATCCATGTATACAGCCAATATGTATATGGATAATTGTCTCATATCCTTCCATATTTCAATCGTTTCCTGCGCGTAAGTCTTTATTTTTTTAATATAACGCATTGAAAAAAACGCCGTAACGCGAAACCTGTCCGCATTGCCTGCTCTGGACATTTTAACTCTAGCTATCACTACCTGTTATCGCATCATGAGGATAAATAATATGAAAAGAAATCCCCTACACAGCTGGTTAACCGCGGGTTGCCTGGGTTTGATGATGAGCGCCTCCGGCGCCTTGGCCGCGCAGACCGAAATCGTCAATATCTCCAAGATCGCCGGCATGCCCTGGTTTAACCGCATGGGCGAGGGCGTCACCCAGGCTGGAAAAGATTTTTCCGTCAATGCCTATCAGGTCGGTCCATCCAGTACCGATGCGCCGCAACAGGTAAAAATCATCGAAGACCTGATTGCCAAGAAAGTCAGTGCCATCACCATCGTGCCCAATGATGCCGATGTGCTGGAGCCGGTATTTAAAAAGGCGCGCGCGGCGGGCATTGTGGTGTTAACCAATGAATCGCCGGGGCAGCCGAGCGCCAATTGGGATGTCGAAATCATCGATAACCAGCAGTTTGCCGCCGACAACGTTGAGGAAGTCGCCAAGGCCAACGGCGGTAAGGGGGGATATGTCATTTACGTGGGCAGCCTGACGGTACCCCAGCATAATCTCTGGGCCGATCTGTTTGTGAAATACCAGAAAGAGCACTACCCCGATATGCATGAAGTGACCAGCCGCATGCCGGTATCGGAAAGCATCGATGATTCCCGCCGCACTACCCTGGATCTGATGAAGGCTCATGCGGATCTGAACACCATCGTGGCCTTTGGTTCGCAGGGACCCATCGGAGCCGGACGCGCGGTTAAGGAAAAGCGCGCCAAAAATAAAGTCCATGTCTACGGCATGATGATCCCGTCCCAGGCGGCGTCGCTGATTAAAAGCGGCGATATCACCGAAGGCATTACCTACGATCCGGCCACCGCGGGATATGCGCTGACGGCGGTGGCGGCAAGCCTGCTGAAAGGCGAAAATATCGGCCCGGGCTATGAAGTAAAAGGGCTGGGCAAAGCGGAAGTGGATGCCGACAAAAAAGTGATCAAATTTCATAAGGTACTTCGGGTAACCAAAGACAATATCGACGGCCTGTATTGATTGTTCGCCACTGTTGACATCCTGTGATGCTATGGCCGGGAAGGGACCGTCCCTCCCGGCCGACCATCCTGACACGCTACTATGAGGTTGCAATGAAGCCGTTAATTGCTATGGAACATGTCAGTAAAACGTTTTATGGGGTGAAAGCGCTTAATGATATTGCCCTGACGTTATTGCCGGGCGAGGTGCATTGCCTGGCCGGGCAAAACGGCTGCGGCAAGTCTACGCTGATTAAGATTATCTCCGGCGTTTATCAACCGGACGCCGGGGCGAAAATCACCCTTGACGATCGGGAGTTTACCCATTTGACGCCGGGCGAATCCGTAAAGCGCGGCATCCAGGTGATTTACCAGGACCTTTCCTTATTCCCCAACCTGAGCGTGGCGGAAAATATCGCCATCAATCTTTATCATAACCATCTCTGGGTGAATAAACGCCATCTCTACCACCTGGCGCAGCGCACCCTGGACGATATCGGCATCCGGCTGGACCTGGACGCCCCCCTTGAGACGCTGTCCATCGCACAGCGGCAACTGGTGGCGATCTGCCGGGCATTGGCGCAGGACGCGCGGCTCATTATTATGGACGAACCCACCGCCTCGCTCACCATGACGGAAGTCAAAGGGCTGCTGCGGCTGGTCCATCAGTTGAAGGAGCGGGGTATCTGCGTGGTGTTCGTCAGTCATCGGCTTGATGAGGTCATGGAAGTCTCCGACCGCATTACCGTCCTGCAGGACGGCGAATACATCGGTACCTTTCCCGCCGCCGAAATGGGCAGTAAGCAGTTGGCTTTCCTGATGACCGGCCTGGCGTTTGATTACCGCGTGCTGACTCCCTACGCGGGCGACAAGCCGGTGGTGCTGGACGTGGAGCGGTTAAGCCGCCGCGGGCAATATCATGATATTTCGCTACAGGTGCGCCAAGGTGAAATCGTCGCCATTACCGGGCTGCTGGGCGCCGGGCGCACAGAACTGTGCCTGAGTCTGTTCGGCCTGACCCGTCCGGACAGCGGGAGCATCAAAATCGACGGGCGGCAGGTGGTTTTCAACAGTAATCGCGACGCGATAGCGGCGGGGGTCGGTTATGTTTCGGAAGACCGCCTTGGCACCGGGCTGGTCATGGAGCAGTCCATCGAAGACAATATTATCTCAACGGTCCTGGCGCAGGTTAAAAACCGCTGGCATCTTGTCGATCCGCGCAAAGCGCAGGCCCTGGTCGATGAAATGATCGGCCGGTTGACCATCAAGTCGGAAAACACCTCGCTGCCGGTCAATACCCTGTCCGGGGGCAATGCCCAGCGGGTGGCGATCGCCAAATGGCTGGCGACCCGTCCGCGTCTGCTGATCCTGGATTCGCCCACGGTCGGGGTCGATATTGCCAACAAGGCGGGTATTTATCAGATTATCAACGTGCTGGCCGGTCAAGGCATCGCGGTATTGATGATTTGTGATGAAATCGAAGAGGCTTATTTTAATAGTCACCGTATCCTGGTAATGCGCGCGGGCTCGCTGGTGGCTGAATTCCTTACGTCACAAACCACCGAGGCGGCGCTGGCGGAGGTGGTGAATGGTTAATAAAGCCGCGTTGCATCGCCATGAGGTATTGTTGATCGCGACCATCCTGATCATGGGGGTCGTATTTAGCCTTAACAGCAGCGATTTCCTCACCTTCGGCAATATTTACGATCTTGTCAACAATTACGCCATGCTGCTGATACTGGCCTGCGGACTGTTTATCGTCCTGATTTCCGGCGGCATCGATATCTCCTTTCCGGCCATGACCATTATCACGCAATATATTATGGTCACCGCGCTGCTTAAATTCGGCGGTAATTTCCTGGTGGCGTTCCTGATTGCCGGCGGCGTCGGCACCTTACTGGGCCTGATTAACGCGGTATTGGTCAACCGGCTGAAAGTGCCGTCCATTATCGTCACTATTTCGACGCTGAATATATTTTATGGTTTGCTGCTCTACTTTTCCAAAGGGGTGTGGCTGTATAAGTATCCCGACTGGTTTGAAGGCGGCCTGACGCTATTTACCTTTACCGCCGCCGACGGAAATGACTACGGGCTGAACCTGCCCATCATGACCCTGCTTATCGTGCTTATCATCACCGGCCTGTTGATGAAGCGCAGCAGTATCGGACGCAAGATCTACGCCATGGGCGGCAATCGCGAGGCGGCTTCCCGGCTGGGCTTCGGTATTTTCAAGCTACAGCTGTTTGTCTATGGTTTCATGGGGCTGTTGTCGGGCGTGGCGGGGGTGGTGCAATCCTATACCGTGATGACGGTGGCGCCAGACTCGCTGCTGGGATATGAACTGACCGTGCTGGCGGCGGTGGTGCTGGGCGGGACCAGCATTATCGGCGGGCGCGGCACATTGCTTGGGACGGTGCTGGGTGTGGTATTGCTGGCAATGTTGCAAAACGGCTTGAATTTGATCGGTGTGTCTTCCTATTGGCAAATGGTGATTACCGGCCTGGTCATCGTGGTCAGTATCAGCTCCACGGCCTGGAGTCAGCGCGGTAAATCGGAGATCCTGTCATGAGCGGCGCCAAAGTGAAAGATCATGTAGAGTTATATTTGGTGGCGTTGCTGCTGCTGGTGATGCTGACCTTCAGCACGCAAATCCCGGGCGTATTCTGGTCGGCGTCGAATTTCCAGTCCATCGGATCGCAACTGCCGGTATTGGGCGTGCTGGCGTTCGCCATGGCGGTGACCATGCTGACCGGCGGCATCAATTTGTCGATTATCGCCACCACCAATTGCTGCGCCCTGACCATGGCCTGGGTGGCCACCCATTTTGCCCCGTCAGCGGGCAGCGCGCTGTTAATGCTGTTGACCGGCGTCGGCATGGCCTGTCTTATCGGCCTGCTTAACGGCGTGCTGATCGCCGTAATCCGCGTCTCGCCCATATTGGCCACACTCGGCATGATGACGTTACTCAAGGGCGTGACTATCCTTATCTCCAAGGGCACCGCCATTTCCAATTTTCCCCCTTATATACTGTGGCTGAATAACACCAACTGGCTGGGCATCCCGGTGCCGTTGTATCTCTTTGCGCTGGTGGCGCTTATCATGTGGGTCGTACTGGAACGTTCACCGCTGGGCCGCCGTATTTATCTTATCGGATCCAACCAGCGGGCGGCCCATTACGCCGGCATTAACACCCCGCGCACCTTGATGGCGGTCTATATTATCTCCTCGCTGCTGTGCGTAGCCGCGGCGCTGCTGATGATGTCCAAGCTGAACTCCGCCAAGGCCGCCTACGGCGAGTCCTACCTGCTGACCAGCATTCTGGCGGTGGTGTTGGGGGGCATTAATCCCGACGGCGGTTTCGGCAAAATCGCCGGCATGGTGCTGGCGCTGATCCTGTTGCAAATGCTGGAAAGCGGCCTGAATATCATGGGAATAAGCAGCTACATCACCATGGCGTTATGGGGCGGGCTGTTACTGGCGTTCCTGTTTCTCAAGGGCATACGCTTGCCTTTTGCCAGCCGGTAGTCGGCCGGAGCCGAAATAAACACCGCGCGGTAGCCGGGCCGCGCGGTGTTACCGACAAGCCTCTCCCTCCACCGCGAACATCAACCATGAAAAAATCCTTCTTGGCAGGGTTATCCGGTCAAGGCGTTAACCCGCGCCATATATGATTCTAAAAAAATAGTGCGTTATGGTATTTCTTTGCCATTATCGATGTTGGCGGAGGAAATATATGTATAACTAATTATATGCAATATATATTTAATAAATGCCATGGTGAATGATTCAATATTCAAGGAATTGTCGCCTGTTTACCAAAACGAGGTCAATAAAGATGTTACTATACAATGGACGGCCGTTAGCAGAATCGTTAATATTGACTTTTAGTTAACATGCTATGTCTTAAACACATACGCAGTTAGGGTATTTTATATTTTCCTGTTGTTTATCACTTAATAAGAAAAAACGAGGCTGATAATAAGTTATTTACCTTGCTCAACTATAATAATTACCGGTATTATCAATTTATGAGTTCACAATATCATTAGTATTTGAATGATGAGTGGTTAAAATAATTATTTTGATATTTTAATGAGAACACTAGACGGCGAATAGCGTTAGTCGCCTTGTTCATTTCGCGTTCGATAACCCGTTATTAAAACAACGAAAATTGTGAGTTACCTAAGGAGAAGATACGATGGAGATTGAACGGCACGACATAGAATACGCAGGAGACAAGCTGGCGGTACGGATACACCATGAAGGCGCCAACAGCGCATCCCCGCGGCCGACGGTA
The DNA here is from genome assembly GCF_036398755.1 of Acerihabitans sp. Taxonomy (NCBI): domain Bacteria; kingdom Pseudomonadati; phylum Pseudomonadota; class Gammaproteobacteria; order Enterobacterales; family Pectobacteriaceae; genus Acerihabitans; species Acerihabitans sp. Next base: position 66,746 of record NZ_DASWOM010000059.1, read on the forward strand.
CTGATGTGCCATGGGTTCTTTTGCATACAAGATATATTATTAGCCGGCTTTGTTAAGCGTTTTGCCGAAGCCGGTTATAGCGTCGTGACCTTTGATTACCGTGGATTCGGCGAGAGTGAGGGCGATACCGGGAGAATCGTGCCCGAACGGCAGATTGAAGACATCATGGCGGTGTTGTCCTGGTGTCAGGACCAGCCCGGCATAGATGCCCAGCGCATCGCCTTGTGGGGTACTTCGCTTGGCGGCTGCCACGTCATCGAGGTGGCGGCGCGCCGCCCGGAGGTTAAATGCATTCTCAGCCAGCTGGCTTTTGCCGACGGCGAGCAATTGGTGACCGGCGATATGGGCTATGAGGAAAAAACGCGCTTTATGGATACCATGTCCAGGATGGCGAAGAAAAAACAGCAGAGCGGTCAAGAGCTGCTGGTGCCGATTATCAAGGTGATGACCGACGAGGAGTCGCGGGTGTTCTTTGAAAAGAAAAAAAAGGATTACCCTAACCTGGCAAGCAAGGTTCCCTACCTGGCGGTATGGGAGACCATCCTTTATCATCCGGTGCAAGCCGCGGCGAGGATAACGCAGCCGACGTTCATGGTATTTGCGGAATATGACAAAGTTATCGCGCTGGAATACGGCCTGGCCTTATATCGGGCTATTAGCGCGGAAAAAAGCTGCCATATCCAACCCAAGGCGGCGCATTACCAGGTATTTGCCGGTGAGCATCTCAACCAAATCGCAGGCAGGCAGCTGGCCTGGCTGCAACAGCACCTCTGAATGGCGTCGGCAAGCCTCCTCCGCCGTAGTACCTAGCCCGGTGTTCTCCGGGCCACTCGCCGGTGTTATTTTCTGCCGGGTTGACATCGCCACCCGCCATTGATTTGCGACGGCGAAGGCATGGCGGTTCAGAAAAGGCTTTTTAGCAACGACACTTCCAACGGCGTGACGATAAGATCGGTCAGCCCTTCCACCATGGTTTTAAGATGTGCCGACTTGCTGTGCTTTTGCACAATCTCCTCGCTTGCCCAATGCTCGACAAAAATAAAATGATCGGGCCGTACAATGTCCTGATTCAATTGATACTGCAGGCAGCCTTCCTCCTTGCGGGTGGCTTCAATACAGGGTTTGATCACCGCTTTGATGGCTTCCGCCTTGCCCGGTTTACCTTCGACAACCGCAACGATATGGACATCTGTAGACATGACATTCTCCGAATAACTGTTATGAATTATTAACAATATGGTAATAGCCTGCTTTAATCATAACGATACCAATGATAAAAAGCACAATTAAAGGAATTCGATATGGCGGGTACCAGTCTGCTGGCACTACTTGATGATATCGCGTCCATACTGGACGACGTCGCGGCGATGAGCAAGGTGGCGGCGCGTAAAACCGCCAGCGTGCTCAGCGACGATCTGGCGCTTAACGCGCAGCAGGTCTCCGGCGTCAGGGCCGACCGCGAACTGCCGGTGGTATGGAAAGTCGCCAAAGGTTCATTGGTCAACAAGGCGATACTGGTGCCGCTGGCGCTGGTTATCAGCGCTTTTATCCCCTGGGCAATCACCCCGTTGCTGATGCTGGGCGGCTCCTATTTGTGCTATGAAGGCGTTGAAAAACTGATCGAGAGCCGGCATCGCCGCCAGTGGAAAAAAAATCATCCTGAATCCGTTCCGCCCGCTCCGGCGGACGCGGCGTCGATGGCTGCAGTCGGGACCGGTCAGGCGGATGCGCGGGCGAAAGCGCCGGAGATAACGCAAGAGGACGTATTGGCGCTGGAAAATAAAAAAGTCAAGGGCGCGGTGCGCACCGATTTTATACTCTCGGCGGAGATTATCGTGATTTCATTGGGCACCGTGGCCGGGGCGCCATTGATGAGCCAGGTGGCGGTGATGGTGCTGATCGCCATTGCCATGACGCTGGGCGTCTACGGCATCGTGGCGGCCATTGTCAAAATGGACGATGTGGGCCTTTACCTGAGTCAACTGCCGGGCCAGGGCGGCGCGCGCGGCTGGCTGCGCGCCACCGGCCGTGGCGTGGTCAACGCCGCGCCCTGGCTGATGAAATCCCTGTCGGTTATCGGCACCATCGCCATGTTCCTGGTGGGCGGCAGCATACTGGCGCACGGTTTGCCCTGGACCCATAGCCTGCTCGACGGCATTTCAGCAGGCCACCAGGGTTTGATCGGCACGCTGATGACCAGCGTCACCGATATGCTGCTGGGACTGGCGGCGGGCGGGATTATCGTCGCGGTGGTAACGCTGGGTATGAGGATGGTCCGTCCGCGCGAGCCGTCATGACCCTTTGTCCGAAGATCTTTTAATGATGCTGTCAAAGCGGGCCATGGCCTTCTGGCTTTACAAATGATTGAACAGTACGATTTAAACCTCAACCATAAAGACAGATATGGCTTTACTGCTTTGCAATGGGCCGTAATTCACAGTAATATCGCCGTTGCCAGGTTGCTATTGTAAAAAAAATTCAGATGTAAATTCTGTTGATCACTACGGTGAATCAATTTTGATGAGGGCGGCCAGAAGTAGTAATGACCCCATCATGTTTGAATGGCTACTTGGACAAAGCGGAATTTAACTACGCGACAAATTAGGCAAGCGGCCAAATGTTCTGGATCTCGCGATAATGGAAGGTAAAATAGCTTATGTAAAACTGATTTGTGAAAAAAAACCGGAATTTTCTTTTTTTAGAAAAAATATCTAGGAATGTTTAAAGACGGCATTACGTAGCAAAAACATTGTAATGTTTAATTTTTTATTTACTATTACAGAATTTGCTACTGTATACCAAAAATCTGATATTCATTCGTATCTTCAGTTGGCAGTGGGTTATAATAATGCAGGTATGACTATTCTCTGCTTAAAACGAGCTAAAAATGATTCAATTATAAAATATAAGGACAGGTATGCCGATTTGTTAAAAGCCTTATTGGATAAAAATATTGAATCGGTCAGTGATCTAA
>NZ_DASWOM010000060.1:0-31729 GCF_036398755.1 Acerihabitans sp.
ATTGAAGCCGGGACTCCCGAGGCCGAAGGCGCCGCGTTGCCGGGCGGCGTTGACGCCGGCGCCGTTTCAGGCGGCGCGTCGGTAGCGGCTTTAAATGACGGCTGTTGGGTTAATCCCGTTGAATTATTGATTTCCACTCCCTGGTTTTGCACATTCTCATGCTCAATGTTCAGTTCCGTTTGTTTATTCAGCACCAGCAGGCTGATGCGGCGGTTAATCGCCGCATCGGGTTGCTGCGGCGCCAGGCTCATGGTGGCGGCCATGCCGACCACCCGCAGGATTTTGCCTTCTCCCAACCCGCCGCTGATAAGTTCCCGTCTGGAGGCGTTGGCGCGTTCGGCCGATAGCTCCCAGTTGCTGTAGCCGCGCTCGCCATTGGCGTAAGGGGACGCATCGGTATGCCCGGATATGCTGATTTTATTCGGAATATCATTGAGGATTGGCGCAATGCCGCGCAGCACGTCCCGCATATACGGCTCCACGCGCGCGCTGCCGGTTTCAAACATCGGCCGATTCTGGCTATCGAGGATCTGGATACGCAGCCCCTCCTCCACCATATTGATCAGCAGCTGCGGGCGCAGCACCCGCAGGCGCGGGTCGGATTCAATCAGCTGATCCAGACGCTCGCGCAGTTTATTAAGCCGTTTCTTTTCCAGCTTATCCATCAGGTCGTTAATGCTTTTATGCACATCGCCCTGCTGACGCGTCGGATCCGCGCCGCCGCCGGGGATGGGGCTGGTATCCGAACTGCTGCGATTGCCGCTGGTCAGCGCCACGTTCAGCGGAGTGCGGAAATATTCGGCAATGGTGGCCAGTTCCTGCGGACTGGCGATGGACAATAGCCACATCACCAGGAAGAACGCCATCATCGCGGTCATAAAATCGGCGTAGGCTATCTTCCAGGCACCACCGTGCTCGGCATGGCGTCTAGGCGCACGCCGTTTGCGCACCACCATAATAGGCTGGTTTTTCATGCATCCTCTTCCACCGGCTGTTTCTGTTTAACCGGTTCCCGGGCGAGCTTAACGTGGGCCTCAAGTTCATTAAACGACGGACGCTCGGCTGAAAACAGCGTCTTACGGCCGAACTCCACCGCTATCTGCGGCGCATAGCCATGAATACTGGAAAGCAGGGTGATTTTGATGCATTGCATCATCTTGAGGGTTTCGTCTTTCTTTTGCCGCAGCAGCGAGGCCAACGGCGAGATAAAACCATAGGCCAGCAGGATACCTAAAAATGTGCCCACCATGGCCTGGGCTATCAAGGCGCCAAGCTCGATGGCCGAACGGTCGGCCGACGCCAGCGCGTGCACGACCCCCATGACCGCGGCGACAATACCGAAAGCCGGCAGCGAATCGCCTACCTGCGCCAGGCTGGCGGCGGGTATTTCACATTCATGCTCGTAGGTTTCGATTTCCTCGTCCATCAGCGACTCGATTTCAAACGCGTTCATATTGCCGCCAATCATCAGGCGCAAATAATCAGTGATAAAATCCACCAATTGTTTATCGTTAAGAATACGCGGATAGAGCTTGAAAATTTCACTGTCATGAGGTGTGTCAATATCAAATTCCAACACCAGCATTCCATGCTGACGCGCTTTTGCCATTAAACGGAATAGCAAGGCCATCAGGTCCATATACAGGGATTTATTATATTTTGAACCGTGAAATAACTGAGGGAATGCTTTTATCGTCGCTCTGATGGCTTTTGCGTTATTGCCGACAATAAAAGCGCCAACGCCAGCGCCCGCGATGATAAGAAATTCGGAAGGTTGGTACAGCGCGCCCAGATGGCCGCCGACTAAGATATAACCGCCGAATACGGCGCCTATTACCACAAGGTATCCCACTATCACTAACACATCCGTTCTCCCGGTAAAAAGATGTCGGCCAGCGCGCGGCGCATCCGGGAAACCGAACGACGACTATCTTGGCAAGCTTATGCCATGATATCGCCATGGAGGTTTTCATCCATTTGGATTACCCATCACACCGCATGCTGCGCCTGCTCATCCAGCAGCTTGGGATTAATATCGGCCGCGACCGGCAAAAGTTTACGTCTTTTTACCGCACGGGACGGGGGCTGGCATAAACTGCAGACAAAACCGTAAAGCGGCTGATGGGCGTAAGTGATAAAGTGGCCGTGACAATGGCTGCACGGGGTCAACTGGAGCATGCCGCTTTCGACAAAACGCACCAGGGTCCAGGCGCGGGTCAGCGCCAGTATCGGCTGTTCGCCGTCTTGCTGGGGACATTGCTCAAGGTATAACCGATAAGCCCGGATCACCGCTTCAACGCCGGTACACTGCCCGTTTTGCAACAACACCTGGAAAATATTGTAAAACATCGACGAATGAATATTTTGTTCCCAGGTCATGAACCAATCGGTTGAAAACGGCAGCATGCCCTTGGGCGGCGGACTGCCCCGCAGCTCCTTGTACAATTTGATCAGTCGGCCGCGGCTAAGCTGCGTTTCGCTTTCCAACATTTGCAATCGGGCGCCTAACGTAATCAGCTCCATCGCCAGCTGAATATCCTTAGCTTCCTGGACAATACTTTTCCCTGCCATTGTCATGCCCTTTTCTTTGGCTGATGGCTGTCTTTCGCCGCCAGCCGCTCTTGCAGTTGGCTGGATAACAATATGCCGGTGTGTATTTGCTGTAATTCGTCCACACGGGAATCCTGGGTTAATTGCGTAATGGTCTGGTGATCGTCAAAACGAAACAGGCACAATAATTGATTCGTTTCGGCCAGTTTTACCATTTGTGGCAAGGTCAGCTTCAATAACACGTCGGCCATGGAATCGTTAATCCCCAGCCGAAACATCGCCATCGATTTTTCCTGATTGATCAAACGTTGCGCCAATAATAAATAGGATAAATTTATATCATAAACATGTTTGCGTATTTCAATCGTATTCATTTTCCCATCCCTCTAGACTATGTTTGAAAACATAACTTGGGTGATAAAATATCGCCCGGTATCCGGGGATCTTTCCCCTGGGTGGCTAATGAAATCAGCGATACCGAACATTCAATAATGTTCGGTAACCAAATCGGCTATTTATAAAAGCCGTACCGTTAAATATTCCAGGTGTAAAATGTGTCCAAAATTAACATGACTCATTAAGGTTTCTTCCGTGAAACATTTTTACAAATTAGTGAGATTATTCCTAATTGCGCCGCAACTCTAACGCTGATTCTGTCGTTCATACAATCTACCCCTAGCTAAATTTTAGATAAAGTGTGATCAAGATCACATAAATTAAGCTTACTTGATCAGAATTGCTACTGGTCTGATGTGATCGCTGTTCATAAAATGAACACAAAAAACGAATGCAACAAAAATTTAGCAATTGATCGCCAGGAATCAGGGTAATCCACTGCTCATCCTAGTTTTGACAGAATATCATTCGTTATATCAAATTCTCCCTTTTAAATATCTTGTTAGATACAATTTAACAGCATTACTGCTGTTTTCATCCGAGAAATTCCGTAGATACATCATTAACATTATCTAAACATCTTCCGCGGTTTGGTCAGCGATGCAGGCACATTTTTGTATGAAAAATGAACCTTTTATTGACAATAAGTTAGCAGTGAAAGGAATGAGATCGTGTCGGGAAATGAAAAGTTAACATTGGTGTGGGCGGTAAAAAAGATAAGCGCATACCCACGACTAAAATAGCCATGTTTAATTATCATCGGCATACTTATTCATAACTTGAGTTAAAACTGATCAAAATATTCGCAAAAAATGCATTAACGCTTTAATTTAGATCGTTTTTTATACCGCAGGTATTAATGCGCCGCGCGAGACGTTAAACAATGGGCCAAGCAGCAGGGGGTTGCGCGCCACGGTCGGTACCGCCTCACAAAAGGCCATGGCGCCGGGAAGCGCAGACTAAAACGCCATCGGCGTCCCTCCGTGGGATAACGATGGCGTATAAAGGTATTAAAGGTCCCGTCGGTCCCCGGGGACGGCGTCCCTGGCACGGGGAAGGATTACCGCGCTACCCGGGCCCGGCCCGCGCTGCGAGTCCGTACGGGCCGTTCAGGCCGTCAGGATTCAGTTTACCTCGGTAGTGGCAGGTACCGCCTTCAAGTCATTGAGGAAAGACTGGCGCCAGTGCACGATGTCATTTTTGGTAATGACGCTCATCATTTCAGCATGGCGCGCAATACGCTCTTTAAGCGGCATGCTGAGCGCTTTGTCCAGCGCCGCGGCGACACCGTCGCGATCATAAGGGTTCACCAGCAGCGCCGAGGTCAGCTCATTGGCGGCGCCGGCAAAGCGGGAAAGGATAAGCACGCCCGGATTGGCGGGATCCTGCGAGGCGACATATTCTTTCGCCACCAGGTTCATGCCGTCGCGCAGCGGGGTCACCAGGCCAACTTCACAATGCCGGAAAATCTTCATCAGCAGACTGCGTTCATAATGCTGGTTAAGATAAAATAATGGCGTCCATTCCAGGGTCGAGAAATGCCCGTTTATCCTGCCCGCCTCCGTCTCCAGTTCGTGGCGGATGTCCTGATAAGCCTGAACGTCGCCACGGGATGTGGGCGCAATCTGGAAAAAACGGATATTGCCCCGGTGCTGAGGAAAATTCTCCAGCAGGGTCTCGAAGGCCTGGAAACGCTCCGGCAACCCTTTGGAATAATCCAGACGGTCGACGCTGATGATAAGCTGCCCGTTCATTTTATCGCGCAAATGCGCCAGCTTGGGCGGCAGCGCGCCTTCGGCCAGTTCCCGGATACTGTCCGGCTCCACGCCAATGGGATAAACGCGCACCGTCACCGATTTGCCATACGCGGCAAAGCGATCTTCATCCAGTTGCTCCACGTCGGTCACCAACGACAGATTTTCAATAAAAGCCAAACGGTCGGTATCCGCCTGGAAGCCGATCAGATCGTACTCGCACAACATTTCCAACAGCTCTTTGCGCGGCGGCAAGGCATTGAATATTTCCGAAGTCGGGAACGGGATATGCAGGAAAAAACCGATGCGGTTGGTCATGCCCAGCTTGCGGCAGGCGGCGGCGAAGGGCAACAGATGATAATCGTGGATCCACAGGATATCATCGTCTTCCACCAAGGGCTGCAAACGCGCCGCCAGCTTCTCGTTTACCTGGCAATACCCGTCATAATCCTCACGCTGATATTGCACCAGATCCAGACGATAATGGAACGCCGGCCAGATAACGGTATTGGAGAAATTAAGATAATATTGGTCATATTCGCTTTGCTTCAAGGAAAAAGCCGCGAACGTTATGTTGTCCTGCTGGTGCTTTTCCAACGGCAGTTCTTCTTCGCTGATTTTCCCGTTCCAGCCGAACCACAGTCCGCCCGCGTCTTTCAGTGAATCCATAATGCCGACCGCCAGGCCGCCGGCGCTTTCCTTTTTACCTTCCATAGCCGCAATACGGTTCGATACTACAATTAAGCGACTCATAAATCCTCCCCAACCGAGCTTTTGGTTTTCATAGAATAGTTATCTTGTTGTTCAACCAGTGACAATAGCCAAAGATGGGCCTGTTGCACATCGTCCAGATGATAGCGCGCCGCGGAAGCGCCGGGCCCAACCTTTATGGAGATGCCATTCAGGGCGTTTACCTGGACAAATCCGGCCTCGTCGGTCAAGTCGTCGCCGATAAACAGCGGCGTTCTGCCGGCAAAAGGCGTTTCCCGCATAAATGCGTTAATCGCGGCGCCCTTGTCGACGCCGCGAGGCTTGAGCTCCACGACGCATTTACCCGGCTGCAGCGTGAGCTCGGCATAACGCCCGGCAAAAGCTTCGGCCACCGCCATGATATCCCGTTGAAATTGCGGCGCCTGGCGGTAATGCAGGGCATAGGCCATGCCTTTCGCCTCAACATGGCAACCGGGAAAACCGGCGATGGCGTCCGTCAGCTCCCGCGCAAGCTTTATGGCAAGCGAAGGCGACAATTCGGTGCGATGGATTTCGCCATGCGCGTCCCGCCGTTCCGCGCCATGGACGCCGGCGGCGGGACTGTGAAGCGGCGCGCTGAGCGCGTCAAGTTCTGTTAAGGCGCGCCCCGACACCAGCGCCAAGGCGCCCCCGGCGGCGCTGTATATGGCGCATAAGGCCTGTCTTATATTATGGGGTATCGACACGAGTTCGGGTCGTTTTTCAATCGGCGCCAAGGTGCCGTCCACATCAAAAAACAAGGCGAAAGTGTCCAGGGGTATCGGGGGTAGCGAATCACTGTCTGTCATACCTGTTATCCTCCTGTAACCGCGAGCGAGCAGTTGTCCTTGCGCATCGCTGGATAAGTGGTTGCGCTACAGCGCATTAGCGCAGCCCGGAAATGACAGGTGGTAAGCGGGTAACAAAGGAGTGAGGAATATTGAGGTGAATTTTAAAAATCGTCATTCTCCTTGAAACTGCGCTGACGTTATCGCGGAACATAAGGCGCAAAATCAGTCGCTTTAGCCTGGCCGGCCAGGCACGCTTTCTGTCCCGCCTGTCCTTCGGGCGGCAGTGAACACTTTAGTTAGTATAGACAATAATTTTTCATCTGTCATAAATGGCGAAAAACGCCCTGCTGCGGCATCACCACCGCAGTCAACACTTCAGCGTTATCGATAGGTTCCATTTCATGGAAACGGCAACAGCACCCTAATTGGAGCAAATGTAACCAATAAAAGCCAAAAATTGTGTACAAAGTTAAATTTGCATGACTATGATTGGCTATAAAATAGACATTTCGCTTGAAATGCAGGCAAATCTAAACGATAACCAATTACATTTATAACCAATTTCAGCTTAAATTATTAATAATTATTGAAAAAAAAAGCCGTGGTTTTGTCATCCCACTTGGCTAGGGTCTGCCTGAAGCGGATAAAATCACACAAAAAAGATCATGAATTTTTCTTATGTTTATTTTAATCGATTTGTAATATTATTTTCCTAACAAACAGCTTGCCTTTAAACAGAAGCGCCTGCCGCTTGGCAAAACGTGCGCAGATCCCTGGCGCGGCGTGCGACAAAAGAGCCTCCCGCCATGAACTTCGCGTAGTTAGACTTAAGTCAAATTTACCGATTCACTTTTGAGAGGCGGCTCCCAAAAAATTCTCGTTGAACTTGATTATGAATTGTTGTTAAAACATTAGGTAACTGTGAAGCTTTATGAAAACACCAGGCCATAAAAAAGCATTTTATCGTTGCTAAAAACAGATAATCAAATTTTAATGAGGGTGCGCTATGCCAACGATCATCATGGATTCATGCAGCTATACTCGCCTTGGTCTAACGGGATTTTTGACGGATACTGGTGTAAAAAAGCGTAATATCAACATCGTAGCTGATATCGGCCAGTTGCAGTCCAAATGTTCGCGGGTCAAGCCTGATGTGGTTTTTGTCAATGAAGAGTGTTTTATCCATGAGCCGGACGCCACGGAGCGAATAAAAAAAGTCATTACCCAGCATCCCGATACGCTGTTCTTTATTTTTATGGCAATGACCAACATTCATTTTGAAGATTATCTGTTTGTGCGCAAGAACCTGATTATCACTTCTAAATCCATCAGGGCGGAGACGCTTAATTCGCTGCTCACCGGCTGCAGCAAACACAAATCGCTTGACGAGGGAAGCCATAAGTCGCCCCTCGATCTGAACCCGGTACGGTTAAGCCAGACCGAATCCAATATGCTGCGCATGTGGATGTCCGGCCATGACACCATCCAGATTTCGGACCGCATGCAGATCAAGGCCAAAACGGTGTCTTCGCATAAAGGCAACATTAAACGGAAAATCAAGACCCATAATAAACAGGTGATTTATCACGTCGTACGCCTGACGGACACCGTAACCAACGGCATTTACGTTAACGTACGCTGACCGCTGCCCGGCCTTCACGCTTTGGCGCGAAGGCGCCTTTCGGTATCAGGGCGCCGCCTGATACCGTTTTTTATTCCCCCAGGCCCTCTTCCGCCAGCGGTTCCACAAAAATCCCATCGGGATGACTAGTTTCGTTAAAGAACCAAATAGCGGTCGGGTAATCGTCCAACGCCACCAAATACATAATCCCTTCGCTGAATTTTTCTATGGCCTGGATATTTCCTTTGCGCCGCGGCCCGCCGTCGGTTTTCACCGTCACCCGATCGTGTAATTTCATGACTAACCTCTGAATATGCCCAAAAGTTAGTTTAGTACAAAACACCCCGCGCAGTCAGCCCGTACCGAAGGCCCGGGGATATTTATTCCCACGCCGCCGGGCGGCGACCAGGCGGCCAAATCGTGCGTCGAACGCTATACTTAACCGACGGGTTTTCGCAACGCTTCACAGAGAGGAACCATCATGGCCTTTGCCAAAGAATTCAACGAACAGCTGCGGCGTGAAATCAGTATCGATGTGGAGGCGCTGCTAAAGGCGGTAAGGGAAGCGACGCAGGGGGACGTCCATGAGCATCAGAGCAATGAACATGCCCATATGGTAACGGCCGACGGCCGGGAGTTCATTACCTATGGCGCCCTGGCGGAGGCCTACGGCCTGGATATACGCGATTATACCGTGGCGGAAGTCAATCGATAACCGGTGCTGTTGAATGGCGTCAATAACACGGAATGCAAAAAACCCCGGCCCGACAGGCCGGGGAAATAAAGCTCATTTCCTTCCGGGGAAGGAAGGAATTTAACGTTCGTTACACGAAAAAATCAAATTACCCAACCATACTAGCCGTATCGCTTAGTTTGGCAAGTAACATAAACATTATTACTCTATGGCGGTCGTGCATAAGCCGGCGTAGCGCCGGAAGGCAACCCTATAATCGCGCCATCATTCAATTATTAACTGTTAAATATTATATAGTTAAGTAATAATATAATTTTTAGTCTTTTATCGACCAGCGCGATTAAACCATCGTGATCGGATTATTTTAGGATTTTTCCTAGCAATACATTAATAAAGATTCAGTTTTACAAAACAGCGGAACCCGCCGTAAAACCCGAGGCCGGCGATTTTTTGCCTCTTATCCACTAAGCCATCGTATATACTCAGTTTTATGGATGACCTCGGTCCGTTGTCACCACTGTCAGAAAAGGCGGAGAAAATATGCCAAGTCTCACCGACCCATTAGTGGTTATTACCGATTTGGACGGGTCGCTTCTTGACCACCATACCTACAGCTGGCAACCGGCCGCGCCTTGGCTGGATACGCTGAGGGACCATCATATCCCGGTGGTGTTTTGCACCAGCAAAACCACCGCCGAGATCGTGCCGCTGCAAAACAGCATGGGCCTCGCCGGGGCGCCGTTTATCGCCGAGAATGGCGCGTTATTACAGCTGGACGGCGAAATAACCCGCAAGATCATGGGCCAGGACTATGCCGCCATCCGCGCGGTTATGGTGCGACTGCGTGAGGAAAAAGGCTTCAAGTTTTTTGGCTTCGGCGACGTTGACGAAAAGCTGGTCGGCGAATGGACCGGCCTTTCCGCCCAGGACGCGTTGCTGGCCCAGCGCCGGGAGGCCTCGGAAGCCTTTATCTGGCGTGAAAGCGACGAACGGCTGCGCGAGTTCGCCGCCTGCCTGGCCGGCGACTCCCTTGCCGTGGTCCAGGGCGGCCGGTTTTATCACGTAATGTCGCAAGGCAGCAGCAAAGGCGCCGCGGTGGGCCGGCTGTTGCAGCACTATCGGCAGCAAGACGGCCGCCCCTGGCAATCAATCGGACTGGGCGACGGTCCAAACGATATTTCGCTGCTTGAAGCGGTGGATTATGCGGTGATTATCCGCGGCTACAGCAAGACCCCGGTAAGCGTCAGCCCGCAGCAGCGGTATGTTTATCGCACCAGCGCCTATGGACCGGAAGGCTGGTGCGAAGGGTTGGATCATTTTATTACCTCGGCCTGATGAGCGCCGGAAAATTATTTTAATAAAAAAATGTTTGGGGAGAACATATATGAGTGATTTTCATCAAAATGGAATTATCGCCAATTTTCATAACCTCTCCGATCGCAAGGTCGAGGAATTAGAAACCGAACTGGTGGGATTTGCTAAAAAACGTAAAATGGGGCTTATCCTGCCCTCGCTGTTTTCCGAGCTGGAGGGACCGGCCCTGGCCCATATCGTTGATGAACTGGCCAAGGTGCCCTATCTGGAGGAAATCGTCATCGGGCTGGACCGGGCCGACCGCAGCCAATTTCTTTTTGCCCGTGATTTTTTTTCCCGTCTGCCGCAGCATCATCGTATTTTATGGAATGACGGTCCGCGGTTAAAGGCCATCGACGCCGAGCTGGAAAAAGAGGGGCTGTCCCCCACCGAGCCGGGTAAAGGGCGCAACGTCTGGTTCTGCACCGGCTATACCCTGGCCTCGGATCGTACCCTGGCGGTGGCGTTGCATGATTGCGATATTGTCACCTACGATCGCGGCATGCTGGCCCGGCTATTGTATCCCGTGGTGCATCCCAAATTCAGTTATGAATTCTGCAAAGGCTTCTATGCCCGGGTGGCCAACGGCAAGATGAATGGTCGCGTGGTGCGCTTACTGGTGGGTCCGCTGCTGCGCTCGCTGGAAAACGTTTACGGCCAGTCGCCATACCTGGATTATCTCAACAGTTTCCGCTATCCCCTTTCCGGTGAATTTGCCATGCGCACCCGCGTTATGCATGACATGAAAATTCCGGGCGATTGGGGCCTGGAGATTGGGTTATTGTCCGAGATTTACCGTAATTATTCCCCGAACCACATTTGCCAGGTGGAAATTGCCGACAATTACGACCATAAACACCAGCCCCTGGCGGAAGAGGACGGCTCCGGCGGCCTCAAGCGCATGAGCAACGATATTATCCAGTCTTTGTACCGTAAGCTCGCCACCATGGGCGTCAATTTAACCAGCGACTCGTTTCGGGTGCTGAAGGCTACCTATTATCGCAATGCGCTCGATATTCTGGAATTTTATCACCACGACGCCATCATGAACGGTCTGAAGTTTGATCAGCACAGCGAGGAAGCGGCGGTGGAGCTGTTTATGCAATGCATTCTTGATGCGGGCCAGGCCTTTATCGAGCGCCCGAACGATAAACCCTTTATCCCCAGCTGGAGCCGGGTGCAATCCGCCTTTCCCGACATTATGCAGCGCATTTACGATGCGGTGGAAGAAGATAATAAGGGCGACGTGTAACCGCGGCCGGCGGCACAGCGGTGGGAAACGGGTCTCGGCGACCCGTCTTGGCCGCTTTCCGCCGACATGGTGACAATAGTTATGGGATAAAGTTATACGAAATAGTGCAGAGGCTTACGCCGCTATAACTTGCTCATGAAGCGGCTACCCTTACAATAACCCCCATGTTGTCTTGGTGCTCAACCGGCCACCGTCCGGGCGGAAACAAATGATTATGCGCGAACTAAAACCCAATGAACCCCTGGTCGCCGCCCTGGCGCGCTGGATCGAGGATCATCTGGACAGGGATATCGCCTTGCCTGAGCTTGCCGCCCGGTCAGGGTATTCGGTATGGCATATGCAGGGCGTATTTCGCGCGACCACCGGCATCGCCATCGGTCGATATATACGTGAGCGTAAATTGACGGAAGCCGTGCATCGGCTACGCAATAGCGATAACAGAATCATGGACATCGCCCTTGATTATGGGTTTAACTCACAATCGCAGTTTACCACCTTGTTCAAAAAATATTTTGGCATCACGCCGCAGGTATGCCGAAACGATTGCTCGATAATATTGCCGTTAACCCCGCCGCTGAATTATTAGATGCGAAGTCCTATTTCCGGGTAATGTGTTCTTCCAAATAAATAAATTCTATTAGTGGCTTTTATCTGCTACAGCCGTTGTTCAAGGAAAATGAATTCAATAAAATCAAGGGCTTTGAACATTCCGATTTCAAGTTCATTACTGAATATTTAATAAGAATTTAATTATATAATTCTCATTAAACCCATCTCAGTAAAATCTTAGCTAAATGTATAGTAATTCGCCAGATTAAGCGTATTATGTATTAGTAAGATTAATTTCCCTGGTGTAACTTAAGATGTACTGTTGCCCGCTGTTTTCGGCGGGCTTTTTTAACGTGCATGTATAACCCCATGTTATCTATTTGCTTTCCCATAATTTTATTTTCCGCGCCCGTCAGCTTTCATTTCTGAAAATTTTATTTCCCTCTTTTTTAAATTTTAAGATAAGAATGCCTTATCAAACGGATTCATGTCTTTCCGGGGCTATGGCTGAATCTCTCTTGGCACAAAGGGAAACGCCTGACGTAATATCAGGCGCCGGGGCGGGGAAATTAAATTTTACAGCCTTCACAATCATCTTCTGCCGTAGCGGCTTCCGGCACTTCCCTGGCTTTTTGTTCGGCTTTTTCTTGCGCGCTCGCCAGTTCAGCATCAATATCGAATTCAAAAATGTCATCGTTCATGGGGTCAATATCCCTTCAGTTAGCACAGTGGATAGTATAACCAAACGCGCGCAAAAAAGTTAACCCTGCGGGCCTTGGGTAAAAAAAAACCCGGCGGTCGCCGGGTTGCGTCGCGGAAAAACCAGGATTAGATTTCCAATCCTTTTTTGCTTTTCTTGTCCGCGCGTTTTTCCTTCAGTGTTTTTTCCGGTCTCTTCTTGGCTGACTTGTCCTTACCTCTACTCATAAACACCTCGCTTACTTGTCAGATTTGGGGGTTGACCAAAAAACGTCCCGATAACACCCGGGCAACCCAGAATTACCAAACCTGGGCGTAAAATGCAAGAAGCAACGATTACCGATCCTTATCGGGATGCGTCTTGAGCCAGTTGTTCATGGTCTCGATCTCGGCTTGTTGCGCTTTTATCACATTTTCCGCCATCCGGCGCATATGCGGATCCTTGCCGTATTTCAATTCGGTCTGCGCCATGGCGATGGCGCCCCGATGGTGGGGGATCATGCCGCGGGCAAAAGCGACGTCGGGGTCATGGGCCGTGACCCCTTGCGCCATGTCCTTATGCATGTCCCGCATGGCGGCCATATAATCCTGGCTGGACTGGCTGAGTCCGGCCGCCGCGCCCTGATCCATGTGCATGCCCGGCATGGCGTCATCCGCCCAAACGGATGCCGAAACGCAAATTGCCGCCAGCAGCGCCGGCAATACATATTTGCTCATATACCCTCCAGTTATTATCAATGCCCGTTATCGGCCGCGGTATCCTGTTGGCTGATAAGGTAGGATTTAAACTGCGGCGACATCCAGGTGGTAAAGCCGGTGGCGGAACGGGTAATCAGGTAAACGGCCAGCCCCTCCCGTTCGGCCAGCGCCTGGGCCTTTTCGCTGCCCAGCACCATCAGCCCGGTGTCCCAGCCGTCCGCTTCCAGGGCGGTGGGCGCGATGACCGTGGCCGACACCAGCTTATGTTCAATGGGCCTGCCGGTCACCGGGTCGATGATATGCGACAGTCGTTTTCCCTGCAATTCATAGTAATTACGATAGCTGCCCGAGGTACTGATGCCATGCCCCTGCAAATCAACGATGGCCTGGGCGCCGATCTCCTTATCGGTCGGCCGCTGGATAGCCACGCGCCACGGTTCGCCCTGCGGCGAAAGACCGCGTGAGATAACGGCGCCGCCCACCGAGACCAGGTAGCGGGTAATGCCGCGCCGTTCCAACAGCGCGGCGAGGTGATCGGTGGCCGCGCCCTCGCCCAGCGTGGACAAATCCACGTACAGGTCCGGTAGATCTTTTTGCAGCCATTGCCCCTGGTTATCTTCGATAAGCTTGAGATGGCGCAGCCCGACCCGGGCGCGGGCGCTATCGATTTGCTGCCGATCGGGCATCACCTTCGGCTGCTTATCCGGACCGAAGCCCCAGAGGTTGACCAAAGGGCCGACGGTGATATCCATGGCGCCCCCGGTTTTCGCTCCGATGCGCAGCGCGGCGGTGACAATATCGGCCATAGAGGCGGTAATGGGCTGCGGATCGGTACCGGCATACTGGTTGAAACGCGACAAAACCGTATCCTGTTGGTAAGTGGACAACTCATGATTATCCTGTTCCAGCTGCCGGCCGATACTGTCTTTCAATCCTTCCAGAACGCCGGGCGCCGGCGCCGCCAGGGTGACCCGGTAAAAGGTCCCCATGGTGCGGCCTTCCGCGACCCACACCTGCGCGCCGCCCGGCGCCGCTGCCCGGTCGCACCCGGCAAGCGTCAGGGCCGCCGCGGCCCCGATGGCCAGGAGTATTGCTGTATATTGCTTCATGTATTTCCCTGTTCCGCCTTCTAACCGGCTTTCGCCGCCCGCGCTATGTTAATACGTCTGACAGGCTTTGCAAAAATCAGACCGCAAACGACCGGCAGACTGGATAAAGCGCAAGCCCGGCGGCATGCCGAAAGCGTATGGGACGCGTCGGCGGCGGACAGGCAAAAGGCGGGTGGGTTCAGCGATCCGGTTGCGCGCCGCCCTGGGCGTAGTTGAACATGCGCTGGACGATTTCGTCGGCGCCTTTGATAATGTCGGAGAGGTGTTTATCGCTGCGGCTCACCGCCTGCGAATAGGCTATCTCATGCGCCTCGTCCACCATGGTAATGATGCGATCGCGGGTCTCGGCATCAATATTGCCCAATAGGGTGGTAATCACCACCTGATAGGCATGGGACGTGACGGTCAGCAGCTCTTCGCGCGCTTCCAGCGCCTCGATACGTTTAAGCAGCGCGTCATAACGCGGATCGTTGGCCATATCTTCTCTCCCAAAGTCATCCGGGCAAGCGCCCGCCATCCGCGGCCGGATCGGCTGCGGATGATATATCGTCTTTTTATTGTTATTGCCAATAACCGCTTTAGTCAACAAAAGATAGCGGCGGCGCGTCGGCCCCCGGACGAGATTCCTCTCGCCCGGGAGCGTTACACCTGTCGTCGAGGGGGAGAGATTTTAATCGAGGGAGACGACGGCGGCATGCGCGCCGTGTTGACCGCGCCTGGCCCATTTGGCCCACAGGGCGGTGAGGATGGGGACCAGCACCGAGGTAACGATAACCGCGGTGGCCACCAGGGCGGTGGCTGACGCCACCTGGCTTTTGAATACCGGATTCATCTCGGCGATCAAAAACGGCGTGGCCGCCGCCGCGCCGGCGGAACTGGAGGCGGCAATCCCGGCGGTGCCGTCGCCGCCGCCGATAAATTTATCGGCCAGGATTAAAGGAATGCCGGTAACGATAATGACGCCCACGCCCAGCAGTATGCCCAGCAGCCCCGTATCCCGAATCACCGATAAATCTATGGCGCCGCCGAGCGCAAAGGCAAAAAAGGGTATCAGCGTCGGCACCGCGCGGCCAAAAAACTCGCGCAGTTCATCATCCAGGTTGCCGAGGATAAAGCCGAGAATAAACGGCAATACCGCGCCAAGAAACAGCCTGGGCTCAAATGACGCCACGCCGGCGGACCCGAGGATGATCATCGTCAGCAGCGGGCCGGATTCGATGGACATCAGGACAAAGGCGGCGGAATCCTCTTTACTGCCGTATTGCTGCATCAGCGAGGCATACAGTCCGCCGTTGGTCATGTTCATCGATGCGGCCAGCACCAGGGTGGAGATACCGGTAAAAAAGCCGCTCTGCACACCGTCAAGCGGCAGGAAATGCGCGGCTATCAGCGCCACCAACCAGGCGGTGATGGTTTTTACCACCACCAGGGTACCGGATTTTTTTAATACCACCCCGGATGCGCGCAGCTGGATGGTCGCGCCCATGCAAAAAAACCACACCCCCAGGATGGGCACCGTGCCTGTCAGGATGCCGTTGGTGAATGACCCTAAATAAGCCCCCGCGTGTGGATAAAAGGTATTGACCAGCGCCCCGATAAACAGGGGAACCAGCATTAATCCGCCGGGAATTTTATCTAATCTTTGTTTAATTTTCATGCCCAACCCTCGAGAAACGCCATGCCTTAAAAAATGAACCTATATTTCATTTTTTTATAATACGACGTATCGCTCAGGACTAAGTGTGACCTGGATCACAAATAAATTGTGATGCAAGTCACTGTTTGGCGGGGACAGCATCAAAGGATCATGTGACTTGCATCACTATTTGGCGCTATCAATTCCATCGGGGCGGGGAAACGGCGCCCGTGCCTTGCGCTGACGGGTTGTCAGCCAGCAAAGCAGCGAACCGGCGCAAACCATCAGCACCCCTTGCCAGAATGCGCCTGTCAGTTGGACATTAAGCAGCATGGCGGCAAACAGTGAGGACAACACCGGGGTGAAATAAGAACAGGTGGCCAGCAGGGTCATATTGCCGTTGATGATGCCGATATTCCATGACGCATAGGCAATCCCCATAATCGCGCCGGTGAGCAGCAGGCCAAAGGCGGTAGCGCCGTTCAACGCCAGCGCCGGCTCGTTGCTGAACAGGTATTTTATCCACAACAGCAACGCGGTAAGGATAAAGAACAGGGTAACGCCATGTCGTCCTCCGGCGTACCGGCGGGTAACATTGCAGTATACCGCCCAGATCAGCGCGCCGCTCAGCGCCAGGCCGTAGCTTAGCGGATTGGCTGATATATTATCCAGCGTATGACGGGGCGTCCAGCCGCCGTCGCCGCCCATCAGCCAGCCGATGCCGGTTAACGCCAGCAGCAGGCCGGCATAGACCCCGGGACCGCCCTTTTCACCGTTCATCATAATGGCCAGCAGCACGGTCAGGCTGGGCCAGAGATAGTTTATCATCCCTACTTCAATCGATTGCTCACGGCTGGCGGCGTAGCCCAGCGACAGGGAGGAACAGATTTCATAGCTGGCGAACAGCAGTCCGGCGGGCAGCAGATAACCGAGGTCAAAGCCGGTAAAACGCGGGCGCTCCACCAGCGCCAGCAGGAAAACGGCGCTGACGGAATAGATCATGGCCGCGCCGCCGGTGGGGCCGAGCCGCTCGCTCAGGCTGCGGATTAAGCCGGCCAGCGTGCTCCAGAGCACGATCGCCAACAGCCCCAGCAGCGTGGCGCGTGTTTTACCCGCGCCGGCATGAGGGTGTATCACCTTCGAGCGGCCAGCAGGCACAGCCTGCGCGTCAGCTCATAACTGGCGACAAAGGCGCTGACCGGCAGAAACTCAAATTGCGAATGAAAATTGTGCGCGCCGGTAAAATAATTCGGCGTCAGCAGCCCTCTGGCGGACAGGGCGGCGCCGTCGGTGCCGCCGCGCATCGGCGTCACTTTCGGAGCGATGCCCAGTTCCTTCAGCCCGGCGAACAGCAAATCGATGGCCCGGCGATCTGCGCCGATGGCGTTGCTGATATTGCTGTAGATATCGCTTATCTTAAATTCCACCTTCGCCGTGGGATAACGCCGGGTAATCTCTTCCGCCACTTCGCCGATACGCTGCTTGCGCCATAAAAAACGGTCCTGGTCAAAATCGCGGATAGAAATATTCAGCCGCGCCTGGCGCGCATTGGCGGTCAAATCGTTAAACCAAAAATAGCCTTCCCGTCCCTCGGTATGCTCCGGCGTTTCCCTCCGGTCAAAATGACTGATGAACTCGTGGGCCATCAAAATCGGGTTCACCAGGACATTTTTCGCCGACATCGGATGGGCGGTCACCCCGGTCAGCGTCACCGCCGCGCTGGCGGCGTTAAAGTTTTCATACACCACTTCGCCCAGCTCGCAGCAATCGATGGTGTAGGCGAAATCCACCGCAAAACGGGCCGGGTCCATCGCTTTGGCGCCACGCAGGCCGATTTCCTCATCCGGCACGAAGGCGACGATGATATCGCCGTGGGGCGTATCCGCGTCAAGGTTTTCCAGCATGGTCATGATGGCGGTGACGGCGGCTTTATTATCGGCGCCGAGCACGCTGGTACCGTCGCTGAAAATAATATCCTGGCCGCGATAGGCCTGGATCTCGGGATGTTCGGCAACCCGCAGCCAGATATCCCGCCCGGCGTTCAGGCACAAATCCTCGCCGGTAAAACGCAGCAGTTGGGGATAGATCTCCGGTGACAGGCCGACATCCACGGTATCAAGATGGGCGATAAACCCGATACGCGGCGCGCCCGGCATATTACCGCGCTTTAACGCGGTGACGGTGGCATGGTCATCGACCTGGATCTCCTCCAGGCCAAAAGTGCGCAGTTCCTCGGCCAGCAGGTCCGCCAGCTGTTGCTGTCCCGGCGTGCTGGGCAAGCTGGTCGCCGCGGCATTGCTTTGGCTGGTTACCGCCAGGTAACGGTAAAAACGTTGAATCAACTGTCCGGCGATATCATTTGGCATAAGGATCCCTTGGCAAAAAATACAGTCGCGAAAAAGCAGCGCCGCCCAAACGCGGCATGTGTTGGCACCACCGTTTTGGAAATAACGGCTGGAAGATAATATAAACGCTCCGGGCGCAGGTCTCCAGCCGGAATAAGGCGGATAAGCCAGGAAATAAGCTGGTGGCGCCGTGGCGCCGGCGCGCATCTCCCCGCCCCAGACAGCACAATGCCCGCCAAGGCGGGCATTTCAACGGTGGCGCGTCCCCACCCCGCCCCCGGTCTGCGGACCGGCGCGGGGCCCGTGATTACAAACCGGCCGGACGCGGCACTTCCAGATATTGGCCGTTGATATTACGACGGTAGTAGTGGCCCTGGTTAACGTAAAAACGCTCACCATTGAGATCCAGCACCGTCATATTGCCGCTCATGCCGCCGGCAGCATAAACCTGCGGCTGCGGCGGGGCGTCAACCACCACATATTGGTTTTCCTGCCGCTGGTAATAGATACCGTCGAGCACATAATAGGTCAGGCCGGCGACCAGCACCGTTGCCGCCACGCCGGGCAGGAAATCAAACCTTGCGCCGCGATGCGGCCCACCCCAGCCATGACCTCCCCAGCCTGGGCCGCCGCCGCCCCAGCCATGGCCGCCGCGACCACCGTCATGCCAGCCGGGAGCGGCAAAACCCGCCACCGGCGCCAGCAGGCTAAGCGATAACACAAGGCTCACTAATTTTTTCATAATATACCTTTAACCTTCCCGCTCGAAAACCCATGCTTAAAAAACCCGCCGATGCTCTCATAACAGACCTAAATCGATGAATTCGCAAGTGCATTTACGCATCTTTAGCCGGTTATAACGAAATCCTTACCCTCTGTTAATAATTGATCGCAACTCTGTTTTTCACCGGACGCCGCCAATATTTTGCCACTACTGGAGTGCAAAGGTTGCGTAAAGAGTGCAAGGTTATGTAAACATATAATTTTTATGAATATTGCTTATGCCTTGATTAGTCATTCTCATTGGCGGCCCGCGTCCGGGGATGTTATTTTTTAACCGTCCGCTCGCTCCAGGGCTGGCATCTTGTGATGTTGGGCACCCACGGTTTTTTTCAGTGGGTGTTTTTTTTAGTCGCCGCGTCTGGGCCCGCGTTATTTTACCAGGTCATCAAGGCGCTGGTCGACAATGCCGGCCGGTTCAAGATGCGCCAGCACCTCGGCTGCGGGAAACAGCTCCCTGACCGCCGCTTCCGCCGCGTCGCCGATTTCGTGACCGACGTCGACCGACAGCTGTCCGTCCACTTCCACGTGTAATTCGACAAATACCCGATCGCCGCCGTTGCGGGTGCGGATGTCATGCACGCCGCGCACGCCCGCGCAGCCCAGCGCGGCATCGCGGATGCGCAGGCGATCCTCCGCGCCCAGCTCCTGATCGAGCAGTTGCCGCAGGGCGGTGACGACCATACCACGCGCATTCCAAATCATATAACCGGAAATGGCCAACGCGCCGATGGCGTCCGAACGGGTCCAGCCGAACGCGCTGTCAAGCACCAGCGCGCACAGCACCGCCAGGTTTACCGCGATATCGGTTACATAATGCGCGCGATCGGCGGCGATGGCCGTGGAGGCCGTTTGCTTGACGACAAAGGTTTGCATCGTTACCAGCACCGCGGTGCACAGGGTACTGCCGATAATAACCCAGATACCCAACCCATGCTGCATCAGCGGCTGCGGGTGGAACAAGCGCTGCGTGGATTCCATGCCAAGCACCAGCCCGGCGCCGCCCAGCAGCAGCGCCTGCACAAACGCCGCCACGGCTTCGGACTTGCCGTGTCCGTATCGATGGCCTTTATCCGCCGGGCGTTGGGCGTAAAAAACGCCGATAAGCGTAACCACCGAGGCCAGGACATCGACCAGACCATCCGCGGCCGAGGTCAGCAACGCCATGGACCCCGTCAGGGTCCATGCCCAGATTTTAACCGCCACCATTACCAACGCTATGCCAAGCGACATCAGCGACGCCATGCGCGTCAGCGTCTTACCGGGAAGACTAGACAACATCTCGCGTTCTCCCACGGATATTTTTTCTCTTCATTGAACTAACCATCTGATATTTCACAGTAAGCGGGAATAAAGGTCGGGCCGGGCCGGGGTAGGTTATCATCAACGCCGTTCGCTGCCTATGGGATGTGGCTGGTGTTGTAACCGGACCCGCAGAACATTGATACTCGACGCCACTGCCATAGAGGTAATAAGGAGGTGAAGTTACATCGTTTTTATTATAGCGCTAACAATAGATACAGCATTTACGCTGGAGAAAAACGTCTGGGGGTTTGTCAGAAAATTATTTTTCAGGGGCTTGTTTGCCAGCGTGGCGCCAGAATCGCCCATTTGGCGCATCATGATGTTTGTCACACCCAACACATACGTGACTAGCGTGCCCCTATAAACCCGGCACGGCCGTCAGCCGTGTCGTATAGCGCAAGGTATTCGTTTTCGAGGCACCAGGCGCGAATGGTTCCGGGGTTGAATGTCTTTCGCCACTGCTGTGGAGTGATGATTTTTTGTGTAGCAACCAGTGCATTCCCTGAAACGTCCACTGAAACAATTCCATTACCATTGGGTTAGGCATAAAACACAAAACCGTCAAGGACCACCATACTTTGACGCAATACGCAGGCTAGAGTGACATTCGGGTCGGCATTGTAGATATTGGACGAGGATATATACGCCATCCGTATAATAAATCCGATCATAATCATCGTTCGCCATCGGGCTGAATATTGCGTTGACGATACCGTTCCATGCAAGCCAAACGTCATCATGGTAATTAAAGGTGGAGGCTCACTGCGGAAGCATATGAGCTACCACGCGTGGCAACTCACCACTCACAGCGGTAATATCAATCGCGGCCACTGGGATTCACTTCAGAAAGGGTAATAAAAAAACCGAGCACGCTTTAAGCGCAAGTCGGCATCTTTGGAGAATGTAGCTCACTCAGCGGCGGCTTCAATGATTCAGCGCCTGTTCTCGCATCACCAGTTTGCTCGCGTAACTCCCCATTATTTACATTTCCCCTAGCAACGAAGGCAATTTTCATGTGCGGCTGATTTGCTCAAATCAAAACCAGAGAATAATATCTCGAATTCCTAAAGCCTGACGTCGAGTTTGTAGGCGCCCTGGATGGTGAACCTATCGGCCGATACAACGTTGCTCCAGGTACTCGCGTTCTGTTGTTAAACCAGCGTGATGATAAATTAAGTCTGAACCCGGTTATGTGGGGATATGAACCAGCTTGGTCCAAAGAAGCGGGCCCGCCCTCTAACAATTGCCAATCCGGGTCCCGCTATGACGTATACTTTGTAAAAATATTCAATCAATATAATCTTTGATAGAGTTCAGTGATGGATAATCCATTTTATTTTTACCATTAACTAATCGGTAAGCATTTATTGAATCAACCAACCCATTATATCGCCAGACCCGCCCTAAGAAATCATCAGCAATAAATCCATCTGTTGGGTCAATTGCGTGAGCTACGGGATAGAAGTCCGTCAGATCAAGCAATAGCGCATCTTCGATAACTTTCTTATCAATACCGTACCGAGTTGCTAAAGGATCAATAAAGTCAATAATCATAAATACCACCCCCAAACTTTCAAACCGATGGCTACAGTGTTTCCGGTTACCGTTATTTGAGGTGAGCTATTCGCCCCCCAAATAATACTTAAAGAAACATTATTCACTACTTTAACGACAGGTGTTACTTTTACAACATTAGCATCAACATCATATACTGATCCTTTGAGCATCTCGAAAATAGCTGTGGATGCCTGTGCCGCTGACCCATTGGCATTGGTTATATGAACCATCAATCGCAAATAACCATGTCTTGGTGATAAAGAAGTCGCTCCCTGCGGCTGTATTCCGTCCACGCTTACACTGCCTCCAACAGCAATATTGGTAAATGTATTAAAAAATAGAAATGGACCATATATACCCGCCGTAGGGTCTATAAACCGTATATTACTAAAAATTTGCGGAGCTTGGCTATAATTGACAGTATCTCTTTGTGTCATTTGTGAGATCACGCCGAACGCCAATGATTCTACTGTCGCATTCGTGCCGAGAGGATTGTGTCGATAGGCAGCACGGCGTAAATCATTATTACCAAGTTCAAATACACAGCATGTGGAAAGTTCAACTGATTCGGTACGATGGCCCTCAAGGAGAGTGTCGGTCTGATCGCCTGAGAGATGATATAGGGCTATCGAACCAAGAGATATATTGCCACTGATTTCACCTAATTTTGAGTCATAGACAGAAGTACCATATTCCATATAACTGCCATAGGTATTACCAGAGAAAAAGTCCCCTTCTGATCTGAATCGAGAAAAACTATTAAGACCCGATCCTCTTTGTGGTCTAGTAAATCTTCTCATTGTTTCGCAACCGGTTGCCCAGGCTTTGATATCAGTGATATTTTCTGACCAAGTGATTAAGTTACTTAAAATTAATCGGTCGCCATTGGTTAAATTATATACATTCAAACGTTCCAGCGTTGTTCCGCCCATATCGTCTAAGCGTACACCCGCCTGCAAACCGGCTTGCGCGATAGCGGTTGGGTATATATTCAAATCAGAAATCAACAGATTAGTCCAACTTGCACTCGAACCGCTCGCATAGCATCTTAAAGCAGCTCCCCCAGTACGAATACGAACTCGATTAATGGTCATTATCAACCCGTTGCCACCTTCAGCTTGGATGATAATGCGATGTGATGCTTGGGTTGCTATAAATTCAGCATGATAAATTCCAGGTCCCCGTTCACCACGTCGGAAAATGGCTGTTTGTGCCGTCCCATCTGAATTAGCACAATAAATTCCTGTTAGCCCCGTTTGTGTGGTGTTATAGCCACTGATAAAAAAATCGGCACTATATAACGTGCCCACATTTAAACCAGTAAGGGAATAATAAGCAAACGGCGGGACTGTTTGGGAGATCTGTTTAAATACTATATGATTACTATTGCTAATAATTACACTGGAATCTAAAGTCCAGCCGGTTGATAGATTCGTCGTATCATAAAGGACTATACCAAAGTCAGGAATTAGAGCGGCCCCTTCCCAGCGTAGACCAAATCCAGATTTTTTATTTCCCGCGTGATTATAATTAAGTTGTCTAGTAATGCGCCATTTTGCTCCGTGCCCTCCTCCAGACCATTGACAGCCTGCTGATAAGTTGACTGCATCTAATGAAGACTGTACAGCATTAGTGTCATCAGCCACACCATCCCCAATGCCACCAAACATGTAAGGATTTATAGTCGCATGGCTAAGCCAATCATAAAGATTTGTCTGCACCGCATTAGTTAAACTATTTAAATAACCTAGATAAGCGGGACCGGTACCTGATGCTAACTTTAGTGCCAGAGCGGCAGAATCATCAGCAGCCCAAGCCCCCGAGCGATATACTTTATAAATATTATCCGTGGTATTGAAATACTGATCCCCTTCGTTTGCCGTCTCAGGGTCGATGTTGCTTGGAGCCACGATATGCGTTGTTCTAACTTCATTTGCTACAAATCGGTCTTCTACTGTACCAGTCGTGGTTCCGATTAAGGTTCCGCCACTGGATGATGACAGTTCATCTGACAGCGTACCGATAGCAGATGTCAATTCTTCTTGAGTAACGAGGTCGTTGTATTCTTCGGCTGTGGGGATCACGCCCATAACTGATGTTGGCATAGCCTATCTCCAATAATACTGACGATAAGAGCAAAGCTTCAATAAGAAGCTTTGTATGCAGGCACACACAAAACACTGTATGTATATACAGGCTATGCTATCGAGGATGATTTGGAAATAGGCGAAGCAATAAAAAATGGTAAGCCGTTGAGTGCTGGTCAAATTCAGTTGTTTCGGTAAGACTTGGGCGGTTTAGGACTATCCTGGCCCTTTCGAGCATCACACTAAGACATTATCTGATTTTGCTTAAAATTCGTCCCATAAATTCCAAAAAATAATATCGTTAGATTTCCAAATGAGTGTCCAAGTAAGGGAAAAGCATGCCTAGCAATCCACTGTTAGATATCAATAACCTATCTGATGTAAGCAACGCCGCAACTGCACGAGAAAATTTGAGTGTGTACGATAAGGAGACGGTTGATAATTCTTCTTGGGTTGGCCGACCAGGGGCAACGATAATCGATGAGACAACCGAACGCCTTGTACTTAAACTGCCGTCAATAGCCAATCCCCTTTCTACTGACGTGGGACGGCTAAGAGATGCATTTGATGGCATCGATACATTCGCCGCTACAGTTCTTGATTTTTTGGGGTTGTTCGTTTACCCAGAAACTTTCTATCAGTCCGGGGATGGTGATAATTGGCAACCCGCGCTCACGCGTGCCAATACATATGCCGTGGCGAATAACCGTATGCTGGTTATTATGCGTAAATATCAAGTTCTTTCAACGTGGGAATTAATTAGTAATACCAATATTTACGCCACCGGCGGAGGCGGATTATTTACGTTAACAGACACTCCGATTACGCTAATCAGAGCGTCTAACGCTACTAATTTACGCATCATTGGCTTGGATATTGATGGGGGAGTTACCGGGGCAATAACATCAAAAAACTCTACCCGCGCGGTCCGATTTATTAATATTAACAAACTATCTTTGGTAGGTTGCAGAGCAGGAAATTCAGCTGATTGGTGTCTATCTATCGAGACCTGCGAATCAGTAAGAATATACGACACCACGATATATGGGGGGGGCCGAGGGCTGCCCGGTGGCCGCGATGGCATCCATCTGTTGGATAGTTCAGACATTGTCATTGATCGTGCCGATATTGAGTCAGGTGATGATTGCATTGGCATCACGTCTGAATACGTTGGGACAAAAAACATTACAGTCCGACGCATTGTGGGTAAATCAGATATTGGCTCGATTGTTATTTACAATGAAGAAAAGCCAGGAGGCACTTATGCGTCAATGCCTTGTACTAATCTCGATATTAGCGATGCTAAGACCAAGGATGATGCTATCGTTAGAGATGTTGTCAGGGTCATCAAATACGGTACGAATTCTGTTATAGAGGATGTCTCAATCAGCAAAGTCAGAGGTAACGCCTATAGCCACGCGTTATATGTGTCAGGAGTAACTAAGCTCCGACATCGAGATATTCAGGTGCACAGCACTCAAGCGCATGGCATTTATATAACAAATTGTGAGGACGTTGAAGGCGATGCAGAGGGTAGTTCTGATGTGGCCACGACCACATTCCAGGGTGTTAGTATCTATAACAGCAGCCATATATACGCGAAATATTCAAGTCGCAGTTCGAATGGATTTGGCTTGCAGTTAAATGGTATTACTCGATCAGTTATCAAGCCATTTTGCATCAATTGTGGCGGGGGTCTGTTTGCATC
This sequence comes from Acerihabitans sp., assembly GCF_036398755.1. Classification (NCBI taxonomy): domain Bacteria; kingdom Pseudomonadati; phylum Pseudomonadota; class Gammaproteobacteria; order Enterobacterales; family Pectobacteriaceae; genus Acerihabitans; species Acerihabitans sp. The sequence goes on from NZ_DASWOM010000060.1 coordinate 25,615, forward strand.
CAATTCTGGTGGTGGTGCACGAGTTGTCAACAGTACCGATGTGATCCTCTCCGAAGGAATTCTTGATGGAGACGATGGAATTACTTATACTGGTTTGAGTACGGGTGGCGGTGGTAATAACAACATTGTCAGGGGCGCTGCACTGATTGTCAAAGGAAGTGCCCTACCAAATTACGGCATTGCAGACGGCTCTCCCGCAGAAAATGGTGCTGACCTAAACACAATATATAAAACAACCATTGGTAGAGTTCTGGCAACTCCAACTAATGCTCCTACTGATAGCGGGACATGGTTCCTGACAGCAATAGGATATTACGTTGCAAACAATAACAGCTATCGCACAAGGCAGGTCTTATACGGTTACGGTACTTCAGGTAGTAATTCCGATGCTATATATTCCCGCGCCTATAATGGAAGTTCATGGAGCTTATGGAAACAGTTAGAGCTAACCTAACCGCTCTGAAAAAATAAAACGAGAATTTTTTTAATCTTGGGCCATCAGTGGCCTTTTTTTTGTATTTAAGACGAATATGAATATTCTATGTGACAGTGGTATCCCTATCTGTCAGTATGATATCTGCGATTTTGATCATTAACTCAACATATTTGGCAACGTCGTAGAACACCTAGTAGAACAAGACTGGTCGCAGCGTGCCGGTGATGCCGCCGATTACCGCCGAGGGGCGATAATCCTCCCATTTTTAACAGGACCTTAAGTAGAATTCATGCTCTCAATGCGTATTTTTGCATCGACGTTATGCCACCCGATCCATGTGTGGTCGTTCATGGTAATAGATCCATAGCCCTCGATCGGCCTAATCCAGCTCCGCTGTAATATAACTACATACATATTGACTCAGCCAGTCATAACCTTCGGTTTGATTGATGAGCTCTGTATAGATGATTTGCTGAGGCTTTGCCGTCTGTATATACAAAAATATTATCTGTTGTATTATTGCTCATTATTTCAATTTACTGCTAATATATTCTTGACCGCTGTCACATCCTATACATACAGGTTTTCCTCGCCATTCAATGAGTTTCTCATGTGAATGGATAGCCCTTTCCGACGTCAGGAAAAAGTCAACATCCAGCACGAACCATTTATGATTAAAATTACATGTCACGTTGAAAGTATATAAAATTCTGCCATCGCAGAATTGAACATGCATAAATCCATCGACCAGATGCGATTCACATACTCTGGCACAACCAGGGGCGTCGGGAGGGGGCGAATTTGCCTTTACTTCAGTTTGATACGTAATTATATTTTTAATTATGAATAGATCCGGTAGATCCTTTTGTGGTACCAGCTAAACCATTTAGCGCTGCGTAAGAATAGAAAGCACAAGCCAAATCCCCAATTGCGATGACGTCAGGTAAGTTCAATCAGCCAAGGGGCTTTTGCTGATTTTCATCATTCATTCTGGCGCGATAGCGATACCTGCTTTCGCTAAGGCCGAAAATTAAGCATACCAGGCGAATACTGATGCCTTTGTCGCTCACTGCGCCCTATGCCATCTCACATCACCGGAATGGCTTCACCACTTTTTTACATCGCCTCCTGGAGGATCTCGGATTTAAGACGTTCCTCGGCATACAGTTTTTTTTGAGACGCCGATTTTTATCCTCCAACTCCTCCAGGCGAGCCATCATTGATGCATCCATGCCGTCAAAGCGTGCATACCCCTTCTAAAAAATGGCATTGCTCATGCCATGCGCGCAACACAGTTTAGAAACCGGTGTTCCTGCTTCTGCTTGCTTCACAATGGTCAAGATCTGGCTGTAGCTAAAACGTCCCGTCAAGGCGCTATATGATGAGAAAAAATAAAACCCCACAGGGACTTTGCTATCATATAATACTACCGAACTCTCTCCACCCAAGATCACTTGTATAAATGATCCCTTCACGATTACCGCTTGATGGCATTGTATAAAAAACCCTTAAACCTGGATACGGCGTTATTGCCCACCCAACCGCATTGGCTAAAGAATTAGGGTCGGTCGCAGGCACACTGCCTGCAAAAAGATTTCCCACAATATTTTTGTCATGGAATATTGGTCCGGACAACCCTCCCGTAACATAGATTAACGCCCCGCTAGCGCTGTCCGTTCTATTAGAGTCAAAGGACATTGAACTGGCACCAGACACACGCACCAATGCTGAATTTTGGGTATTCCCGTACCAACGATTGTCAAAATATTTCTGGTTAAGAACATTTGAAGTGGTAATTAGCGCTGGGACTGACTTTACTCCATTATCTGTTATGATAAATCTGGCATTTCTCACAACAGAATTACCGCCATTTATTGTAACAGGATAAGCAGAGGCAGCAGAATACAATTCAAAAGTGTCATTTTCGGATATAAAATTTTCATAACCAATACCGAGAATACCATTGGTGTTATTATTCGAAGATAAAAACCAGTAATTTCCTATTGATTGCGATATACATACACTATTTTGTATCTTAACGCCGCCGTAGAATTTATTATTTAGGAATTTATGTTGTCCTCCAAGTGCAGATGTTGATCTGATTAATAATTGAGTATTTGATTTATTCGTTATCGTATTATTTTCGAAAGTAAACCCTATAATTTGTCCTATGGTACTTTCTCCGATCCCGGCATCAGCGTCTATAATAAAAGTATTTCCAGAGAGGACCATGTTGGTAGTTACAGAATTTCGCGAATACCACAGACCTTGATAGTTAGCCCCCGTTTTACGAATAAATAGGCAATCGGTAACACGCAAACCGCTACGACTATTGCCAAAAAATGGGCTTCGCTGACTTATACCTTGGCAGTTTTGTATCGTGTTACCCACGTTGTAATCACGTTCACCGACTACCATTCCTGTAAAATCTGATATAGTAAATATTGAGCGTACAGCCTCAAGCCCGCCCTGTGGAGCAAGGACTGCGCCGAGACGTAGCATATTTCCATAGCAATCCCTTATTGTTCCCCTGACCCCAGATAAGCAGAAAGGGATATAACATTCTACCGCGACACAGTTTGTAATCACGGCATCCGATGTTGACTCCACCTTGAAACCCATAACATAGCCGCGCACCGTGCAATTTTGGATTGATACATTTCGCTGTGTCTGATCTACCAGATTAATGTCATCGCTTGACGTCATCCAATCTATAAATGGTGGCGGAGTGCTACCTATGGTCATACGATATTCAGCCCACATACCTATATAACCGCAAGGCATACCATACATATCAGTACTGTTATCGGTTGATAATACATGGACTTCATAAACTCTAAGATTGTTAGCGGCATTATTGCTAATGACTCCACCAAAGCACCCCCAATAAAATATACAACCCCCATCAGAATCCAACGACATATCACCGGTCCTGGACAGGATTTGATTCGCCGAGACAGTATTAAATTGAAGATTTTCAGTTAATGGACAGTATGATTGCCGGACATAAATGCCATTGCCATAAATATTAGAAAATGTGCCATTACGTATCGTTGGGCGCATTGCATATATGAAGTAAATCCATGTAATTCCTTTGGAATAAGGTGTTGGATGACATACGCCTATGGTAGCTAAGTCAGTACCTCCCTTATTCTTTTGACGGCTATAATCAAAGTCAATACCTTCGATTATTACTTGTGGAAAATAGTTTGTGGAGCTAGCGCCCATAAAAGCCAGGAAATAGCCTTCGCTACTCCAGTTCGCTGTTCCGCGTTCAGGGGGATTGATATTGTCAGCTGTAATTTTCGTTCCATACCCGCGTAAAGTAAATGGTTTCAGATTAGCATCCCAAGAAATTGTTTTACGAAGTAATCCAAAATTCACTTCGCCTTTTGGAAAAGATAGAATTCCGCCAGCATATTTGATGTAATCAATCGCTGCGTTCACATTGCTACTATGGTCGGCGCCATCGCCAGTAACACCAAACCATTCAGCATGAATTTCGTCTTCTATAGCCCTGACCCAACCACCAACAGAATTTACTCGAAAGAATATCCCGCTGTCATCTTGTCGCGTGGTATCGTTAATCCACATCAAAATACCACCGCCAACATTCCCACCTTCGTAATAACCATTGAGTATAGCAATGCTGCCCGGCTCACCATTAACCAGTCTCAACGCTACCACGCTGGTAACACCAAGTCGTTTGCCGGTCTGATCTGGGTCATATCTCAGCAAGTTCGGAAAGTAAAATTGCAGTGCTCCATTAGCATCAAGAATGGTCATTGACTGACCTTCAACTGTTGCAAACTTTGCTACCTGATCAGCATAAACCGGATAGCCACCAGCATTTATAGCTATCGGTTGAGATACTGCCGTATAGGTGCCATCCGCATTTTCTACGTACACCTGTATCTGATTTGCAGGCACGGTTGGGTCTGTGTCTATCTGACCGACGTAGATGGAACCATTGCCACATGCAGCAAAGCTATTGGCGAGTGTGAATAGTTGTGACGGCATAGAAACAATAACGTTTGGCATAGTCATATTTCAGGTACCTTATTGATAAATAATATAAATAAAACTAAACATCTTCAGGCTTCTTTATTTAAGCAGCAGGAAGCAACGAGGCCTCATCACTGCATCAGGCCTATCTACGAAAGCCTAACAGAAAGAACTGGGGATAAATACAGTGCTTCGATATACTCTTAGGAATCGAAGCTTGGAGCAAAATCATTCCACGAGCATACGAAATCACAGGGGCGTTCGACTGCGCGACGAAGCGTGGTGAATGTGGGCGCTACACTGTCAGCGTGAAAGACTTTATCCACGGATTGGCCCTGGTCCATCACCATGTTTCCCCGGCGCAGGCCAACGTCTGGATATAACGGTACATGCCAGGATGGCGCATTTGTGAGGAACGTGAGCACGGTTTTATCGTCTAAACCAGATTCAACCTCTATTAATCCCCGCTCCTGATTTCAATGAGCTGCCGAATAGCGGCTTTTTTATTGCCCAAATCAAGGAGGTTGCGTGATTCATTATCACGTAAGCCCGAATACGCCTGGCACCTGCGCGATTAAGTCATGAAAAGACCGGCATGCTTTTATCTCTTTCGCCAATGCCGGCCCGTTGCGCTGGCTAAACCATCCCGGCTGCGATTTTGCAATCATCCCAGATGTTATCGATGGCGGCACCGGAGGGCATGATCAGTGCGCAGTGCACATGAACTGCCGTCAATATGTGGCCTGTGCGAAATATTCGAGTCAGGTAAGCTTTATAAGACAGTGCCAGCGCCACGGCTGGCCGCTCAACCGCTCGATCGGGCGTTCGTAGCTTCCATCCTCCGTAGCCAAGCAAAGCTGGATGAGCAAGGAATACAAGCCAAGGTACGGAAGATAGCGGATGCCCCCTACGCAAGCTGTACCAGGAGGAAGCAGAACGAGCATGGAAGAATTGGCGAGGTGTAAATGAAACCCTGAAGGTACAATGTAAGTAAGATACAGGAGGCCACTGTTGTCGATATTCACACAAGTTAGGGGTGCGACCGTAAGCGGGTGGCGAACTCACCTTGCCGTTCGATATTGTCCTGACGATACTGACTCCCGTGCCCCACAATATTGATTTGGCAATGTAGGGAACCGTTATGGAACCATTGAGGCATGCCCTGCCATGATACAGCCTCACTTTGTTTCTCTGTTGCACACTATTAGCGGGTTGGTTTTGCAGGCTAATATTGTTGGCCGGGCTGTCGGGCCCGGCCCTTTTTCATCACCCAGACAGATTCCGTTTGTGGTGCTCTTTCATCAGCGGGTGGCGGGCCGGCAGGATGCCGCGGATAACCCGCCCGGATTACGTGAAGCTATTTTCGGCGTAGGGCAACAGTTCGTTTATCCGGCTGTTGGGCCATGTTGGCAACCGCGTCAGCACATCCCGCAGCCAGATATAGGGGTCTTGTCCGTTCAGTTTCGCGGTTTCCAGCAGGCTCAGGATAACCGCCATGCGTTGCCCGGCGCGCAGCGACCCGGCAAAAAACCAATTTTTCCGCCCAACGGCCACCGGGCGTATCGCATTTTCGCAACGGTTATTATCTATGGGTACCCGGCCGTCATCCAGATAACGCAGTAAGGCCTGCCAGCGTTTCAGGGTGTAGTCCAGCGCTTTGCGCAGCGCGGAGTT
>NZ_DASWOM010000061.1:0-10925 GCF_036398755.1 Acerihabitans sp.
TAACATGGCCGGCTCTCTGGTTCGTCACGAGATAATCAAGACGACCCTGCCAAAAGCGAAAGAGCTGCGCCGTGTTGTTGAACCGCTGATTACACTTGCCAAGACCGACAGTGTTGCAAATCGTCGTCTGGCATTCGCCCGTACTCGTGATAACGAGATCGTGGCAAAACTGTTTAACGAGCTTGGCCCGCGTTTCGCGAGCCGCGCCGGTGGTTACACTCGCATTTTGAAGTGTGGTTTCCGTGCAGGTGACAATGCGCCGATGGCTTATATTGAGCTGTTAGATCGTGCCGCAGAAACACAAGTTCCAGCGGAAGCGGTCGCAGAGTAATCTGCCCCGTGTAAGCTTACAAAACCCGGCCCCGGCCGGGTTTTTTATTGCGTGTCATCTCAAGCCGCTGGGTATGCCGCTGCGATTGGTTTCCCTTCCCCGGCTATCGTTGGTGCTTCCAGCAGTTCCACCCGCTATGGATACTCAACATGTGTTTGCCGGCCTCGCCGGTAATGCACGCTTTACCATCGCGCATGCGCAAAGCTTATCATCCGCGCGCCAATGCGCTATCCTGAAACGATAACAGCGCTCATAAGGAGGGGGAGTATGTGGCTGGTAGATGAATTGGCTGAGCAGCATATCCAGCAGGCCCAGCAAAAGGGCGAGTTTGATAACCTGCCGGGATACGGTAAACCCCTGGCGTTGGATGACGACAGCGCGGTGCCGGAAGCGCTGCGCGTGGGTTTTCGGCTGTTGAAAAATGCCGGGTACTTGCCGCCGGAGTTACAGGATCGCAAGGATGCGCTGCGCTTAAGCGATCTGCTGCGGGGAATTGACAAGCAGGATGTCCGGCACGGCGAAATCAGCGCGCGGCTGCGGTTGCTTGAGATCAAGTTGCGACAGGCGGGTATGAGTACCGAATTCTTGCATCACGGCTATCGGGAGCACTTGCGGCGGCGATTCAGCGTTACGGCGAAAGGCTAAACCATTACGCAACAAATTTTGTTTCCCCGTCCTCGCGTCTGGTCCGATTTGCTATAATATTGTCCACCGTGCCTCGGTTGGTTTTTAGGGGAAGCGAATAACCAAGCTCCAGCCGCCACCGAATGCAAAAGACCGCCACGCAGGCATTCTTTCACCCATGTGGCATGAGTAGAGACAGTTTTTTACCGCATCGCGGTTAATTTATCGAGGTTATCATGACTGATAAGTATCGCCATACCAAAGGCACCATCAACGACAACGCCATTGCGGCGCTATTGCACGATCCGCTTTTTCGCCAGCGCCGTGAGAAAAACATGAAGGGTAAGGGCAGCTACTGTCGCAAAGGCAAAAATGCCAAGGCCCAAAACTGGGAGGCCAGTGGTAACGCCATCAACGGTCGCGTTACCACTGGCTTTCTGGTTTCCAGCCCGCTCTTCACGCAGAGATGTACGCACTGGCTGACTGCTTAACGTGCTAAAGCGTCGGCGGCTGCTGCGGCGGCAGGGATGTGGAGGGGGTTGGGCTCTGTTGCTTGAGCAAATCGCGGATTTCAGTCAGCAGCACTTCTTCAGCGCTCGGTTTAGGCGGCGCGGCCGGGGCTTCCTCATGTTTACGATGCAGTTTGTTAATCAGCTTGATAACACAGAATACCGCCAGGGCGACAATCAGGAAATCAAAGATATTCTGCAGGAAAATACCGTATTGCAATATAACGGCCGGGGTATCGCCCTGCGCGGGTTTCAGCACCCAGCCGAACGAGCGGAAGTCCACCCCGCCAATCAATAAACCCAGCGGCGGCATAATCACGTTTGCCACCAGTGACGACACGATTTTACCGAAGGCGGCACCGATTATTACCCCGACAGCCAGGTCCACAACATTGCCGCGCATGGCGAATTTTCTGAATTCCTGCAGGAAACTCATAGGCTTGCTCCTTCTTGGTTAATGACCAATTAAGTCTAACAAATGATGCTGTTTTTACCAGAATCTTTAACAATTTGTGGCAATTAAGCATTCTGGTGCGCGCCACCACGTTATAAAAAGAACGGACTTGGCTGAAATAAACGCTCGACGTCGGTGATGAATTTTTTATCGGTCAGGAACATAATCACATGATCGCCCTGCTGGATGCGGCAGTTTTTATTGGCGATGATGACGTCGTCGCCGCGAACGATGGCGCCGATAATGGTGCCGGGCGGCAGCTTGATGGCGTCGATGGTGCGGCCGACCACTTTTGAGGTGCTTTCATCGCCATGGGCGATAGCCTCGATAGCCTCGGCGACACCGCGCCGCAAAGAGGAAACGCTGACTATATCCGCCTTGCGCACATGGCCCAACAGCGCCGAAATGGTGGCTTGCTGCGGTGATATGGCGATATCAATCACGCTGCCCTGCACCAGGTCCACGTAAGCGCGGCGCTGAATCAGTACCAGAACCTTTTTAGCCCCCATGCGTTTGGCCAGCATCGCGGACATGATATTGGCTTCGTCATCGTTGGTAATGGCGATAAACACATCGATTTGCTCGATATGCTCCTCCGCCAGCAGTTCCTGGTCGGAAGCGTCGCCATAAAATACAATGGTATCATGCAGCAGCTCCGCCAGTTCCGCCGCCCTCTGCTGGTCGCGTTCGATAAGCTTGACGCTGTAATCTTTTTCCAATCGCTGCGCCAATCCCGCGCCGATATTGCCTCCGCCGACGATCATGATGCGTTTATAGGGTTTTTCCAGGCGCTGCAGTTCGCTCATTACCGCCCGGATATGCGGCGACGCGGCGACAAAAAATACCTCGTCGCCGGCCTCGATTACCGTCGAACCCTGCGGCCGGATCGGGCGATCGCGGCGAAATACGGCGGCCACGCGCGTATCGATATGCGGCATATGCTCGCGCAGGGAGGAGAGGGCATTGCCTACCAGCGGACCGCCGTAGTAGGCTTTTACCGCGGCGATGCTGACTTTCCCCTCGGCGAAATTCACCACCTGCAGCGCGCCGGGGTACTCGATCAATTTATAAATATTGTCGATGACCAACTGCTCGGGGGAAATAAGGTGATCGATGGGTACCGCCTCCGGCGAAAAAAGCCGGGCGGCTTCACGGATATAATCGGCCGAACGTATGCGGGCAATGCGATTGGGCGTTTTGAAGAGGGTATAGGCTATCTGGCAGGCGATCATGTTGGTTTCATCCGAGTTGGTGACCGCCACCAGCATGTCGGCATCCTCCGCGCCGGCTTCGCGCAATACCCGGGGATGCGAGGCGTGGCCCTGGATGGCGCGAAGATCGAATTTATCCTGCAGTTGGCGAAGCTGGTTCTGGTTGGTATCGACGATAGTGATATCGTTGTTTTCACCCACCAGGTTTTCAGCCAGGGTACCGCCCACCTGTCCCGCCCCAAGGATTATTATTTTCATAGTCGGTTCTTCATGCCTGTTCAGTGCGGGTCAATATGCCCGGTGCGTCACTCTTAATCATCTTAGCGTAAAAGAAGCCGTCACCGTCATCGGCGGCGGGAAAACATTGCCGTCCTGGATGGGCGGCGTCGCCGGTTTCGACCAAAACGGCATTGCTGTGGCCGGCCAGGAAGGTGCTGATTTGCGCGCTGTTTTCTTCCGGCAGTACGGAGCAGGTGGCGTAAAGCAGCGTGCCGCCGGGTTTAAGCAATGGCCAGGCGGCATCGAGGATCTGCCGTTGTAACGCCGCCAGTTCCTCGATATCGCGATCGCGGCGCAGCCATTTGATGTCGGGATGGCGGCGGATCACGCCGGTGGCGGAGCAGGGCGCGTCAAGCAGTATGCGATCCCAGGTCCGATCCTGGTTCCATTCCCCGGGCCGCGTACCGTCGCCGGCCAGTACCTGGGCCTCTAGCCCCAGCCGCAGCAGGTTTTCCCTGATTCGCGCCAGACGCTGGGGGTCGATATCCACCGCGGTAACCCGCGCGCCGGGGGCCAGCTCGAGTATATGGGTGGTCTTGCCACCGGGCGCGGCGCACAGATCCAGAATATCCTCCCCCGGCTGCGGCGCCAACAGCAGCGCGCAGCCCTGCGCCGACGCGTCCTGCACCGTTACCCAACCCTTGTCAAAGCCGGGCAGCCGGCCGACGTTGCAGGGAACGTCCAGCTTAACCGCTTCTGGGATGGAGGGATGGGCGCTGGCGGCGATATCCGCCTGCGCCAGCAGGTCGAGATACGCTTCCCGGCTGTGGTGGAGGCGGTTAACCCGCAGCCACATCGGCGGCCGCTGGTTATTGGCCTCGAGAATGGCCTGCCAATGCGCGGGATACGCCTGTTGAAGGCGTTTCACCAGCCAGGACGGGTGCAGGAAATGGCTTTCCCCTTCCAGAGAGGCGGCCTGCAATTCCGCCTGCTGGCGCTGGAACTGGCGCAGCACCCCGTTCACCAGGCCTTTGAGCTGCGGCATCTTCAGCACCACGGCGCCTTCCACCGTTTCGGCCAGCGCGGCATGGGGGGGAATGCGGGTATGGAGCAGTTGGTAAACGCCAACCATCAGCAGATAGTGCGCCTGGCGCTGTTTACCGGTGAGCGGTTTTGCCATCAGCTGCCTGATAATCCATTCCAGCTGCGGCAGGGTGCGTAAAATGCCAAAGCATAGCTCCTGCAGCAGCGCGCGGTCCTTATCGCCAAGGGGAGTTTGCAGCATGGGTAGCAGCAGGCTCAGGGACTGGCCGTGATCCAGTACCTGATACACCGCCTTGGCCGCAATGGCGCGGAGGTTATAATGTTTATTCATAGTTGACCGAAGGATAGTGGGGGGTGGCCGTCATTAAACCGCCGTATCATCGCCGCCGCGTCATGGCTGACGATGCCGGGCGGCAGCCGGGAAGACGTTAGTCCAGGATGGCGCCGGGGGTAAACCACTCACGCCGCGAATTCAGTAAATCCTGCGCCGCCATGGGTTTTTTTCCTGCGGGCTGGAGCAGGGTCATGTTCAGGGCGCCATTGGCGGTAGCGACCTGGATGCCGGTTTTATCGGCCAGCAAAATCGTGCCGGGAGCCGCCCGCACCGCAAGGTCCATCGCCGTCGCCCGCCAAACCTTAACCGTTTGCCCGCCGATGCTAAAGAAACTTATCGGCCAGGGGTTAAAGGCCCGCACGCAGCGCGCCAGTACGGCGGCCGGGCAGGACCAGTCCAGGCGGGCTTCTTCTTTACTGAGCTTTTCCGCGTAGGTGACCAGGCTTTCATCCTGCTTTTCCGGCGCCAAGAGGCCGGCGGAGCTGCGCGCCAGGGTATCGAGCAGCGCGCGCGGGCCGATTTCCGCGAGTTTGTCATACAGGCTGGCGCTGGTGTCTTCCGGCCCTATTTCACAGGCGGATTTATACAGCATATCGCCGGTATCCAGGCCTGCGTCCATCTGCATAATCGTGACGCCGGTGGCGCTGTCGCCCGCCCACAGGGCGCGTTGAATCGGCGCGGCGCCACGCCAGCGCGGCAATAACGAACCATGGACGTTCAGGCAACCCAGGCGCGGCATGTCCAGCACCGCCTGCGGCAGGATAAGGCCATAGGCCACCACCACCATGATATCAGCCTCCAGCTCAGCCACCAGGCGCTGGTTTTCCTCGGGGCGCAGGGACTTGGGTTGATATACCGGCAGTTGGTGCTGCTGCGCCAGGAGTTTTACCGGGCTGGCGGTAAGCTTATTGCCCCGGCCCGCAGGGCGATCGGGCTGGGTAAATACACCCACCACCCGATGCGCGGAATCAATTAGCGCCTGGAGATGGCGCGCGGCGAAATCCGGCGTACCGGCGAAAATGACACGTAAAGAATCGGACACATTAATTCCTGTAAGGCGACGGTTACTTTTCGTCGCGGGCGTTTATTTTCGCCAGTTTCACCATTTTCTGGCGGATACGCTGGCGTTTTAGCGGCGAGAGGTAATCAACAAACAGTTTGCCGACCAGGTGGTCCATTTCATGCTGGATGCAAATGGCCAACAGCTCATCCGCTTCCAACTCGAAGGGTTTGCCATCGCGATCGAGCGCGCGTACGGTAACTTTTTCCGCGCGTGGCACAAAACCACGCTGATCGGGTATGGACAAACAGCCTTCCTCGATTCCGGTTTCACCGCTTTTGGCAATCATTTCAGGGTTGATAAAAACGTGGCGCTCGTCACGGGCCTCCGACACATCAATCACGATGATCCGCTGATGTATATCAACCTGGGTTGCGGCCAGGCCAATGCCCTCTTCGGCGTACATGGTTTCAAACATATCATCCACGATACGGCGAACAGCGTCATTAACTTCTTTTACCGGTTTCGCAACAGTGCGAAGCCGCTCGTCGGGGTAATGTAATACCTGCAATACTGGCATATGAGTCTATATCTGTGTCCGATTATGAAAACTATTCTGTCTCTTATTCTAGACATTTCCCGCTCTGATTGACAGCATCCGCAAGCAAATGTCACCACATCGCAGGCGCAAGGCGCGGAGGAAATAATGACGGAACTTGAAATGTGGCTGCGCATGGCGGCGGTAAAAGGCGTTAACGGCGCGAAAGTGCAGCGTTGCCTGTCACAATTAACCCTCCCCGGCGAATCTAGCCCGCAACCGCTCCTTAACGCCTGTCTCACGCCCGCCCAGCGTCAGCGGTTCCTGCAATATCCCGACGGCGAGATTGCGGCCGCACTGCGCTGGCTGGAACATCCGCTGCATCATTTTGTCACCTTTAACGATGCCGGTTATCCCGATGCGCTGAAATCCCTCGCCTGCCCGCCGCCGGCCCTGTTCGTCATCGGTGAACTGCCCTGCCTGGCCTCACCGCAGCTGGCCATGGTCGGCAGCCGGGCGTGCACGCGCTACGGCGAGCAATGGGGCACGTTCTTTGCCGCCGACCTGGCGCGGTGCGGCTTGACCATCACCAGCGGGCTGGCGCTGGGCATCGACGGCATATGCCATCGCTCGGCGCTGGACGCCCAGGGTAAAACCGTTGCGGTGCTGGGCAGCGGGTTGCAAAATATTTATCCGGCGCAGCACCGCGGGCTCGCCGGGCGCATCGTGGCGCAGGGCGGCGCGCTGGTGTCCGAGCTGCCGTTAAACGCCCCGCCTCTGGCGGGGCATTTCCCCTATCGCAACCGGATTATCAGCGGACTGAGCCAGGCGGTACTGGTGGTGGAGGCCGCCGCCCGCAGCGGTTCGCTGGTTACCGCCCGTTATGCCCTCGATCAGGGCAAGGATGTCTACGCCTTGCCCGGCCCGCTGGGCAATGCCGCGAGCGCGGGCACCCATTGGCTTATCCAGCAGGGCGCCTACCTGGTGACCCAGCCAAAAGAGATTGTTGAACAGCTCGGCGGCGGCTTGCATTGGCTGCCTTTACCGCCGTCGGAAATTATTTCTGCGCCAGAATGCGAAGTTGAATTGCCATTTGCCGATGTGTTGGCTAACGTAGGAGATGAGGTTACACCTGTTGACGTCGTCGCTGAACGTGCCGGCCGGTCTGTGCCAGAAGTAGTGTCGAAGCTATTGCAACTGGAGTTAGCAGGCTGGATCGCAGTTGTACCCGGCGGCTATGTCCGTTTAAGGAGGGCAGGCCATGTTCGACGTTCTAATGTACTTGTTTGAAACATATATCCACAATGAAGTGGAAATGCGGGTAGATCAGGATAAGTTAACCGACGATCTCACCCGGGCGGGTTTTCATCAGGACGATATCTACAATGCGCTCAACTGGCTGGAAAAGCTGGCCGATCTACAGGACGGGCAAGGCAAATCGTTCGCCATGGGCGGCGACCCGCTGGCAATACGCATCTACACGGATGAGGAAAGCCAGTTCCTGGATACGGAATGCCGTGGATTTTTATTGTTTCTGGAACAGATTCAGGTGTTAAACCTTGAAACGCGTGAAATGGTGATCGATCGCGTCATGGCACTGGATGCCGTAGAGTTTGATCTGGAAGATCTTAAATGGGTAATCCTGATGGTGCTGTTTAATATCCCCGGATATGAAAATGCCTATCAACAGATGGAAGATCTTGTATTCGAAGAAGATGAGAGCCGTCTGCACTAGAGAATCACTGACGATATATCCCTATGGCAAAAGCTGCGCTCTTTAACCCGAGGCAAACCGAACTCTGCCCTGAATGCGGGGCGGAGCTCGTGATTCGTTCCGGGCAGCATGGTCCGTTTCTCGGCTGTTCCCAGTACCCGCGCTGCGACTATATCAAATCGCTTAAACAGCAGGCCGACGGCCATATCGTCACCGTGCTGGAGGGGCAATCATGCCCGTCGTGCCAAGGCAGTCTGGTGCTTCGCCAGGGCCGCTATGGCATGTTTATCGGTTGCGATAATTATCCGGAATGTGATTATATCGCCGCCATGGACCAGCCGGATGAAACCGCCTTCCGCTGCCCCGCGTGCCAGGAGGGTAGGCTGGTACAGCGTACCTCCCGGTTTGGTAAAATTTTTTATGCGTGCGACCAGTATCCCCAATGCCGGTTTGTGCTTAATTTCAAGCCGGTGGCCGGTGAATGCGAATATTGCCACTTCCCGCTGCTGTATGAAAAAAACACGGCGCGCGGTCCCAGGTTGTTTTGCGCCGATAAGCGTTGCGCCAAACCGGTGTCGATAAAAGAAAATGATGGAAAATAATCAATCGCCGGCATTGGCCGGCCTGGTGGACGCGTTACGGCAGGGGCGGATCGTCGCCTATCCCACCGAAGCGGTTTTCGGCCTGGGATGCGATCCCGATAGCGAGGCGGCGGTTCAGGCGTTGTTGACGCTTAAGCAGCGATCCTGGACCAAAGGCCTGATCCTGATCGCCGCCAATTATGCGCAACTATTGCCTTATATCGACGATGCCGCGCTTACGCCGCGGCAACGGGAGCGGGTTTTTGCCTGTTGGCCCGGGCCGTTGACCTGGGTGATGCCCGCCCGCCCGCAAACGCCGCGCTGGCTGACCGGCCAGTATTCCACACTTGCGGTACGGGTTACCGCCTATGAGCCGGCGCGGCGCCTCTGCCTGGCGTTTGGCAAACCATTGGTCTCCACCAGCGCCAATCTGACCGGACTACCTCCCGGCCGCACGCCCGCGGAGGTTCGCCGGCAACTGGGCGATAATTTTCCGGTCATGGAAGAAAAGGTCGAGGGGCGGCTGAATCCTTCAGAAATCCGGGACGCATTGACCGGCGGTCTTATCCGCCAAGGGTAATCAGGAGAACAGGTCATGGAAACTTTCGCCGTTTTTGGCAACCCGATACAGCACAGCAAATCGCCTCATATCCACGCGCTGTTTGCCGCGCAAACCGGTATTATCCATCCCTACGGGCGGGTATGGGTTCCTCTGGACGCTTTTGAACCAACGTTGCGCGACTTTTTTGCCGCCGGCGGCGAAGGCGCCAATATCACCATGCCTTTTAAAGAGCGGGCTTTTGCTTTGTGCGATCGGTTAACCGAACGCGCCGCCCAGGCCGGCGCGGTCAATACGGTAAAAAAGCAAACGGACGGCGCGCTGTTGGGGGATAACACCGATGGTATCGGCCTGTTGGCCGATTTGCAGCGCCTTGGCCTGGTGCGGCCAGACAGCAGGATCCTGCTGGTTGGCGCGGGCGGCGCGGCGCGTGGTGTAATACTGCCGTTACTTTCTTACGGCTGTTCCATCATGCTGACCAACCGTACCTTCAAACGCGCGCAGGAACTGGTGTCCTTCTATCAGCATGTGGGCGATATCGGCGCCCGGCCCCTTGACCAACTGGTCGTCGCGGATTTTGATTTGATTATCAACGCAACCACCTCCGGCGTCCATGGTGAGGTCCCGGCATTGGCCACGACGCTGATTAACCCGGAAGTACGTTGCTACGATATGTTTTACCAGCAGGGACCGACGCCGTTTTTACGCTGGTGCGCAGCACAGGGAGCGCGGCACTGCGCCGATGGCCTTGGTATGCTGGTGGGGCAGGCGGCCTATTCGTTTATGCTCTGGCACGGGGTGATGCCCGATATAGCGCCGGTACTGGAGACGCTGCGCGGCGAACAGTCCGCCTGAAACGGCGGATTTGCCTGCTTTTTGCGATCGCCGCCCGTCTCCGGGCCGGCGGTGATTCCCGCTATCCGCCCCGTCGGTTATTTTCCCTGGGCCAGATACTCATCCTTCCAGCGCACATAATTATTGGCTGAATAGAGCAGGCCCGCTATTTCCGCCGGCGTAAGAGGCCTGACCCTGCGAGCCGGGCTGCCGAGATAGAGATAGCCGCTTTCGAGCCTTTTGCCCGGCGACACCAGGCTTCCCGCGCCAATCATCACCTCATCATCCACCACCACGCCGTCCAGCAGGATTGATCCCATGCCGACCAGCACCCGGTTGCCGATGGTGCAGCCGTGCAGCATGGCTTTATGCCCGACGGTAACATCCGCGCCGATGATCAGCGGATTGCCCGCCGGATTGTGTTCTGATCGATGAGTGACGTGCAGCACAGTACCGTCCTGGATATTGGTCCGCGCGCCAATATGGATGCTATTGACGTCGCCGCGCATGGCGACCAGCGGCCAGATGCTGACATCATCCGCCAGGGTGATCTCGCCGATCACCACGCTTGAGGGATCGATCATGACCCTTTGTCCCAGGATCGGGGACTTATTCTGGAAGGGGCGCAGCGATTTTGATAATTCCAGCATGATTCTACCTTTCCGACGATCTATTTTTAACGACTGTATCGCCGTAACGGCATAGATATCAACAGCGGAGATCCGGAAAATGCCCTTTACCGAGTAAGAGATCGCTCAAGATCGGTGCATAAGGGATGAAAAATAGACAGTTGGCAAGAAAAGATCAAAAAACGCTTGTGCAATATAATCGGATCCCTATAATGCGCCTCCATCGACCGGCACCGTGCAGCACATCGCAGGGTAATGGAAACGAGTCAGGAGGCGGGCCGAACGGGCTTGACACTGAGAGAGGAAAGCGTAATATACGCCACCTCGCGCCAGACTGATTACAG
>NZ_DASWOM010000062.1:0-21231 GCF_036398755.1 Acerihabitans sp.
TCTCGTGAGTGCCCACACAGATTGTCTGATAAATTGTTAAAGAGCAGTGCGCCGCTGTAATCAGTCTGGCGCGAGGTGGCGTATATTACGCTTTCCTCTCTCAGTGTCAAGCCCGTTCGGCCCGCCTCCTGACTCGTTTCCGGTAGAGTGTGATACTGCTCACGTTACCGGTCGATGGAGGCGCATTATAGGGGGGCGCGGAAAAATGGCAAGGAAAAAAAGCGTCTTTTTTTCCGACCGGTTAAAAACTAACCGCTATGCGCTTTTTGCATGCTGTTTTATCGCATCCGGCAGCTGCGCCAGGCTGTCTATGACCCAATCCGCCAGGGCTTCGGCCTTTTCGTCCAATGGCTTGCCGCTGCGCACCAGAACTTTGGCGCCCACGCCCGCGGCCTGCCCGGCCAGCATATCTTCAGCTTTATCACCTACTATATAGGAGGCCGCCATATCAATATTCAAAAACCCCTGCGCATCCCGCAGCATGCCGGGTTTGGGTTTGCGGCAGTCGCAATCCTGGCGGTACTCGCCCTCCACGCCGTCGGGATGGTGCGGGCAGAAATAGATGCCGTCCAATTCAACCTCGCGATCGGCCAGCGACCAATCCATCCACTCGGTTAACCGCATAAACTGATCTTCGGTAAATTTACCCCGCGCGATGCCGGACTGGTTGGTCACGACCACCAGGGCGAATCCCATGGCTTTCAGTTCCCGCATGGCGTCGATAACGCCGTCGATAAACTGAAAATCATCGATCTCGTGAACATAACCGTGATCGACATTAATGGTACCATCACGATCTAAAAATATAGCTGGGACAGGCTGTGACACAGATTGGCTCCTGACAACATAAATGACGTTTAGTATCGCATGTTTTGTCCGGGGAAGAGAAATGGAGAAAATGAAACCCAGTTGACTTAGCCGTCTAGACGCCCTAACATCCCCGCACATTGATATCCGCGGATGTCAATCCGGTACTCTTTACTCTCGCAACAGGTAACCAGTAACAATAAACAAGCATGATTACACTTTCCCATATCACCAAACAATATTCCCAGGGTTCCCTCATTATCAACGCCCTGTCCGATGTTTCATTGCACGTTGCGCCAGGTCAGATATATGGCGTTATCGGCGCGTCCGGCGCCGGTAAAAGCACGCTTATCCGTTGCGTAAATTTATTGGAACGCCCCACCAGCGGCACGGTGCTGGTCGATGGTAAAGATTTGACCAACCTGCCGGAGCGGCAGCTGATTGCCGCCCGTCGGCAAATCGGCATGATATTCCAGCATTTTAACCTGCTGTCCTCGCGCACCGTCTCCGGTAATATCGCCCTGCCGCTGGAACTGGATAATTTATCCAGGCGCGATATTACCGCGCGGGTCGATGAACTGCTTGCGCTGGTCGGGCTTGAGGATAAGGCCGACGCCTACCCGGCCAACCTGTCCGGCGGACAGAAACAGCGGGTCGCCATTGCCCGGGCGCTGGCCAGTAATCCCCGGGTGCTGCTATGCGACGAAGCCACCAGCGCGCTGGATCCGGCCACGACCCGATCTATCCTGGCGTTGCTGAAAGATATCAATCGCCGCCTGGGCCTGACTATCCTGCTTATCACCCACGAAATGGACGTGGTGAAACGCATCTGCGATCAGGTGGCGGTAATAAGCCAGGGCGAATTGATTGAACAGGACACGGTAAGCGAGATGTTTTCGCATCCCAAGACGCCGCTGGCGCAGCAGTTTATCAAGTCCACCCTGCATCTGGATATTCCGGACGATTATAGGGAACGCATGACCGATGCGCCGTCGGCGGGGAAAATACCCATACTGCAACTGGAATTCACTGGCCAGTCGGTGGATGCGCCGTTATTATCCGAAGCCGCGCGCCGTTTTAACGTCAATAATAATATTATCAGCGCCCAGATGGATTATGCCGGTGGGGTTAAATTCGGCATTATGCTGACGGAAATGGCGGGGGATGAGCAAAATTCTCGTGACGCCATTGCCTTTTTGCAGCAGCAGCACGTCAAAGTAGAGGTACTGGGCTATGTCTGAAGCCATGGTGGCATTATTCGCCAAAGGTATCTGGGAAACCTTAATGATGACCTTTGTTTCCGGTTTCCTGGGTTTTGTCGTGGGACTGCCCATCGGCGTATTACTGTATATCAGCCGGCCGGGGCAGATTACCGAGAATGGCAAGGTGTACCGTATTACCTCGGCGCTGGTAAATATCTTCCGTTCTATTCCTTTTATCATCCTGTTGGTGTGGATGATCCCCTTTACCCGCATGATTGTCGGCACGTCAATCGGCTTGCAGGCGGCGATTGTCCCATTGACCGTCGGCGCCGCCCCGTTTATCGCCCGCATGGTGGAAAACGCCCTGCTGGAGATCCCGGCCGGCCTGATTGAGGCGTCGCGCGCCATGGGCGCCACGCCGTTGCAGATTATCCGCAAGGTTTTATTACCGGAAGCGCTGCCCGGCCTGGTGAATGCCGCCACCATCACGCTTATCACCCTGGTGGGATATTCCGCCATGGGGGGCGCGGTGGGCGCGGGCGGCCTGGGACAAATCGGTATCCAGTACGGCTATATCGGCTACAACGCGACCATTATGAACATTGTCTTGGCGTTATTGGTAATTCTGGTGTTTTTAATACAGATCGGCGGCGATAAAATCGTTAAGGCCGTTACCCATAAATAGTAAAAATGAAACCGCCATTCCGGCGCTTTATTGCAAAAAATTTACCCAAAAGAGGAAAGGGATATGTTTTCTAAAATAAAAACTCTGGCTGCCGTCAGTGCGTTAATCGGTTCCCTGGCGCTGGCAGGCTGCGGGCAGGAAGAAAAAGATCCAAACCATATCAAGGTCGGCGTGATTGTCGGCGCGGAGCAGCAGGTCGCCGAAGTCGCGCAAAAAGTGGCCAAGGAAAAATATGGCCTGGATGTTGAACTGGTCACGTTTAACGATTACGTACTGCCTAACGAAGCGCTGAGCAAAGGCGATATCGACGCCAACGCTTTTCAGCATAAACCTTACCTTGATCAGCAAATCAAGGATCGGGGTTACAAGTTGACGCCGGTGGGCAACACCTTTGTCTATCCGATCGCCGGCTACTCCAAACAGATCAAATCCCTGGATGAGCTGAAGCCGGGTTCGCAAGTCGCCTTGCCTAACGATCCGACCAACCTGGGACGATCTTTGCTGCTGCTGCAAAAAGTCGGCCTGATAACCCTTAAAGACGGCGTCGGCCTACAGCCAACCGCGCTTGATGTGGTCGGCAATCCGAAAAACCTGAAGCTGGTTGAGCTTGAGGCGCCGCAATTGCCCCGTTCCCTTGACGATCAGCAAATCGCCCTGGCTATCATCAACACCACCTATGCCAGCCAGATTGGCCTGACTCCGGCGAAAGACGGCCTGTTCGTTGAAGATAAGGAATCACCCTACGTCAATCTGATCGTGGCGCGCGAAGACAATAAAAATGCCGAAAACGTAAAAAAATTCGTGCAGGCATATGAGTCAGATGAAGTTAACGACGCGGCGAATAAGGTATTTAATGGCGGTGCCGTTAAAGGCTGGTAATCTCCACATATTGATAAAGTGCGTTTTTGACCAGACGGGCTAAGGCCCGTCTTGTTATTTATGCCGTAGATTGATTCAATAACGTCGGTGAAATAAAAATAATCAGAGGAAAATGTATGCGTGCTTTACCTGGATGTATTTTGGTGCTCTCGTTGACGGGTTGTGCATGGACCCACACGCCGCCGTCGACGACGACCCAGGCCGCACCCGTCTCGCCGTTTAAAAACACGACGCCCGTCCGTAAGACCCCGGCGCGGCCGCAGCCGGCCAAGCTGTACAAATCCGCCGAAGAGCTGGTCGGGAAACCGTTCCGCGATCTGGGGGAAGTGTATGGTTCCACCTGCCAGGTGAATTTGCAGGATCCGCCGCCAAGCCTGCCCGCGGCGCGTAAGGAAATGCAGATGCGCGCGGCCTATATGAAAGGCAACGCGGTATTATTACATCAGTGTGAAACGGTGCGGGCGGTGGCGGGATGCTACCAGCAGGCCGTTTGCCAGGGTACCGCGTTGAAAGTTTCGCAATGAATGAGTATCAACTGCGGCAAATCGGCGTGATCCATTCGCCCTATAAAGAAAAATTTGCCGTTCCCCGCCAGCCGGGACTGGTGCCTGACGGAACCGGTGAGCTGCGGCTGCTGACGCCGTACAATCAGCCGGACACCGTGCGCGGTCTGGAGGCGTTCAGCCATATCTGGCTGCTGTTTGTATTTCACCAGACCATGGACCAGGGCTGGCATCCCACGGTGCGGCCCCCACGTTTGGGCGGCAATAGCCGTATCGGCGTTTTCGCCACCCGTTCAACCTTTCGCCCCAATCCACTCGGCATGTCTTTGGTGGCGCTGCGCGGTATTCGCCTTGAGGGCGCGGAGGTGATACTGGAACTGGGCAGCCTGGATTTGGTGGACGGCACGCCGGTGGTGGATATCAAGCCCTACCTGCCCTATGCCGAAAGCATCCCCACGGCGCAGGCGGGTTTTGCCCAGCACAGCCCGGCGGGCGCGATGGCGGTGACCTTTTCGGCGGCGTCGGAGCAACGTCTGGCCGGGCTGATGGGACGTTATCCCCATTTGCGCCGGTTCATCACCGACGTGCTGGGGCAGGATCCCCGCCCGGCCTACCGACGGGATCGCGACGGCGAGCGGACCTATGCGGCGCTGTTGCTGACGTTTAATGTCCGCTGGCGTATCCTGGGCGAGGCGGCCGAGGTGCTATCCATCGAGGATAACCCCGGGGCCACGTCAAGCGGAAACCGTTAATCGGCATCGGAGATCCCCGGCGATCCCCGCGTTGGCAAACCGGGCGCGGGCGCGGTTTTTGCGATTTTTCCATTTGCTCTCTTTTGGCCGCCCGCCCGCGCTGGTAAACTGATTCACTTTTCATACTTTGCTGCCGATAAGCAGCCTGTGGCATTAAGCCGTTCTTGTGGAATCCAACTATCATGCGTACTAGTCAATATCTGCTCTCCACCCTTAAGGAGACCCCCGCCGACGCCGAGGTCATCAGCCATCAGCTGATGCTGCGCGCCGGGATGATCCGCAAGCTGGCATCCGGCCTGTATACCTGGCTGCCCACCGGCCTGCGGGTACTGCGAAAAGTCGAAGCCATCGTGCGTGAAGAGATGAACAACGCCGGCGCCATTGAGGTTTCCATGCCGGTGGTGCAACCGGCGGATTTGTGGCAGGAGAGCGGACGCTGGGAACAGTACGGGCCGGAATTGCTGCGTTTTGTCGATCGCGGGGATCGCCCGTTCGTGCTCGGTCCCACCCATGAGGAAGTGATTACCGACCTGGTACGCAATGAAATCAGTTCGTATAAACAGCTGCCGCTGAATTTTTTCCAGATCCAGACCAAATTCCGTGACGAAGTACGCCCGCGTTTCGGCGTGATGCGAGCGCGCGAATTTTTGATGAAGGACGCCTACTCGTTCCATACCAGCCAGGAATCCCTACAGGCGACTTACGACGCCATGTACCAGGCTTACAGCGCCATTTTCAACCGTATCGGCCTGAACTTCCGCGCCGTGCAGGCGGATACCGGTTCCATCGGCGGCAACGCCTCCCATGAGTTCCAGGTGCTGGCCGACAGCGGTGAGGACGATATTGTTTTCGCCAGCGGTTCGGACTACGCCGCCAATATCGAACTGGCCGAAGCGGTTGCCCCCGCCGGCCCGCGCGCGCAACCGGCCGCAGAACTGCGTCTGGTCGACACGCCCGATGCCAAGACCATCAATGAGCTGGTCGAACAATTTAATCTGCCGGTGACCAAAACCGTCAAGACGCTGATTGTCCATGGCGATAAAGACGCGGGCCTTCCGCTGGTCGCGCTGCTGATACGAGGCGATCATCAGCTTAATGAAATCAAGGCGGAGAAACTGCCGCAGGTGGCAAGCCCGCTCGAGTTCGCCAGCGAAGAAGAAATTCGCGCGGCCGTCGGCGCCGGCCCCGGTTCCCTTGGACCGGTCAACCTGCCGATGCCGCTGGTGATTGATAGAAGCGTAGCGGTAATGAGCGATTTCAGCGCCGGCGCCAATAGCGACGGCAAGCATTATTTCGGCATCAACTGGGAACGGGATTTGCCGCTGGCGGAAACCGCCGATCTGCGCAAAGTCGTGGAAGGCGACGCCAGCCCGGACGGCAAAGGCACGTTACAGATAAAACGCGGCATTGAAGTCGGCCATATTTTCCAGCTGGGCGCCAAATACTCCAAGGCAATGAATGCCACGGTCCAGGGCGAGGACGGACGTAACCAAACGCTGACCATGGGTTGCTATGGCATCGGCATTTCGCGGGTGGTTGCGGCGGCGATAGAGCAAAACCACGATGAGCGCGGCATTCTCTGGCCGCAGGCCATTGCTCCGTTCCAGGTCGCCATATTGCCGATGAACATGCATAAATCCTTCCGCGTCAAGGACGCGGCGGAAAGCCTCTATGACGCGCTGCGCGCCAAAGGCATCGACGTACTGCTCGACGATCGCAAGGAACGGCCGGGCGTGATGTTCGCCGATATGGAGCTGATCGGCATACCGCACACCATCGTTATCGGCGACCGCAATCTCGACGGCGAAGAAGTTGAATATAAACACCGCCGTGTCGGTGAAAAGCAGATGATGAAAATCAGCGCTATCGTCGACTACCTGGCGGGCGAGATCGGCAACGCCGGGCATTGATTCGCAATACCCATCCACTAACCGGCCCGGCGGCATGCCCGGCCGGTTTTTTTCGGCCGATGGGTTAAAGCCAAGGGTTTAATCATTGTGAATAAGATTGATTAATATCCAGCTTTTTT
This sequence comes from Acerihabitans sp., assembly GCF_036398755.1. NCBI lineage: Bacteria > Pseudomonadati > Pseudomonadota > Gammaproteobacteria > Enterobacterales > Pectobacteriaceae > Acerihabitans > Acerihabitans sp. Next base: position 6,858 of record NZ_DASWOM010000062.1, read on the forward strand.
GCACGATGCCGGGATCACCATAGATAAAATTACCGATATTCGATTTTACCGGTGTTATGTCCAGATAATTCTTGGCGCCAAGCTTAATGGTTTCTGTGTATTTATTGATTTCGCTGGCGATATAAAAAGCGACCTCGCTTTGATTAGATATAATCTCTGCAGGAATATTTCTTTGCAACATCACCAGCCGTTCCCGGTTTTCCAGCAGGGTGATGACCACCCTTGGCCTGGATGGCAACGGATGGAATGCCGGATCGATATTTTCATCATCGCCGGGCGAGCCGGGACGATCAACCGCCAATGTCTCGTTCATCTGTAAAGCCAGCCCTTGTGCGTTTTCCACCAACAGGGAATGACCTAAGCCGATATCTTCGCGCGTATCGGTACGACGCCCACCCGTTTCGCTGAACCGGACATATTGTGGCGGCTGCACGGGAACCAGCCTGGGTTCTTCGGTGGTCATATCGATTTGCAGACTGAAATCAGACCTTAGCCAAGAATTGAGATAAAAATGAAAATGAGAAAAATCAAACCCCAGGGTAAGAATATCCTGGCTTCTGATGCCCGCCATAATAGGGAAATGCCCTAACTGCTCTTTGAAAAAATTAGCCAGTAAAAGGGGCCATAACGTCTTGCGATTGCACTTGTTGCCGACGCGAATGAGATATTCATCCAAATGATCTTTATCGTCGGTTAAAGAAATATAAATATTGCTCCCAGGCTGCAGATTCCTTGTGACCACCACCGAAGGCAGCTGCCTGAAAGACGCCAGCGACGGCTCTACATCCCGCCAATGCAGCGGATGATGCAAACTTCGCCCATCCACGACCACGCTTCCAGGCGGCAAGTCTTTGTATTCCCGCGACAAGATATAAGCATCCAGCGCGTTGATCATATTGGCGCTGCCATAAAAAATGGTCAGCATGGCGGCGATAAGCGTTTCCTCATCCCCTGCGGGGCTTGCCAGCAAACTTGCCTGATAGAGGGATTCCGCGGTCATCAGGTCGGGATAGAATCTCATCAACGTTTGCGCGCCTATCTCTTTCCTAAGGAAATGCAGCACATCAATCACCACGATGCCGAACGGCGTATTTTCGGCAACCGCCCTGCTGTGGCGCTGGAACGGTAAATTTCCTAATAGGCTAAGCGAATCCTCTATGAAATCATGGATACGCCGGTGCCAGCGTTCGTTATCCCGTCGCCTTTCAATACCGCAACCACGCAGTGGCGAAAATGTCACGCCCGACCCCCGATTACGCGATTTACTGTCGGTAATCACCCCGCGGTAGCTTTCCACCGTGGTACCCAGCCGGTCGGAGATAATTTGCGCGGAAGAGCGCCGTCCTCCTAAAGCGCCAAAGCACGAGATAAGCTCAATGTGGCTAATGGGTTGATCGGGGTGCAACGAGCGATGTATACCGTTGATAATATCCGCGAATTCAATCGCATCGTAATGATTTATACTCGTCAACGCGCCATGGGCCTTAATCTCCATTTGCAGATTATCCAGCCCATGGCGAATGTAACCAATGCGGCCATCCGGCCCCAATAATGCTGAAATGCGCGTTTTTTCCAGATTGGGGTCCCCCACCCAAACCAAAAAGGATTTTTGATTGTTAATCCTTCTACCGCCGATGATCGTTCCGATCTCTTGCGAGGAGATGAACATTTGATCGGCATTGAGCCGGTCATTGATATGATGATTGTTAATTCCCACAAAACGATCCCCGCCCAGGCTGACCATAACATGAAAATCTTTTTCCTCAGTATAAAAGACCACGAGTTTACCGGCGGCAATATTTTCAAGCTCGGCATTATTATCAATACATTTATTTAACACCAGAAATTTATTGAGTTTATTTAGCGAAATGATATCACCATCCATTTTACTAATTATCAATTTTGCCAGCCGTTCCAGCGCATCGGCTTGCTGAGGCACTATTTTTTTTGCGCCGATTAAAATTTCCAGTGCAAAACGGATACTGCTTTTTTCACTGGACGTTTTGGCGCTAACGTCTTTGGCTATATCCATTAAGGATTTTGTCGGCAACGGTGCGTTTCGCAAGTCTCCTTTTTCGACCATAAAAATTTTATGTTGGCTATACGTATATAATGCATCTTCTTTGAACACGCCTAATTGCTCGGCAATCATAATGCGTTTTTCGTCGCCCAGCTCAACGTCCAGCAATCTATTGTTCATGCCGGCAAACCTGCCGTTGCCCACGCTCAGCATGAAATGTGAAATCGAGCTATCCTCGACCTGGGTAAAGCGGACCAATTTGCCTGGCTCAATACACAGCATATCGTTAAAGGATTTTATCTGTACAGGAGATTGGATAATATCAAGCACGGCTTGCTGTGGATTGTTTTTATATGCTTCCAGCAGCGCATTCTTGTCAATAAGCGTCAGCCGCCCCGTTTTTTGCATGGCCGACAAAATAAATTCATAACTATTTTTGGACTTATGATCCGTGATAATAAACTTACGTATTTTTTTTTGCAGTAATAGGAGTTGTTCCACGCCATCATAATTCGATAAAAACATTGAAAACGTGATCGGCGCGGCAGGCTGCATCAGCTCGGTGAACCCCGGAGGGGACACGACTAGTTGTTCATTATCCCGGCTGATGCTGAAAATGGGCCGATAATCCTTTGCCATCTGCTCGGTCGCAAAGTCTTTGTAGGTAATCAGTGCGGTGGAACCTGAATTTTTAAAGCTCTGGGTCCATTTATCTTCGGTTAAAATTGCCACATCTTCGATATCAGGAAGCTTTATAAAGCGTATGTTTTCAGCATGCGGCTCAAGTAAATAGTTTATATTTTCATAACGGGCGGCCAGCAGATAATGACGAATAATGTCGCTACTTACGTTTGGATCAAAAATAAACATTGCGCGATAGCGTATATCATCAAATCCGCTATTAATGGCAAACCGTTCGACACCCTTTAATAGCTGATTTATATTTTCTTCAAATTTAAAACGATTACAATAACGGCGAAATTTTAAAGAAAAATTGCTATCATAATTAAAAATATTTTCACTTAACGTCGACATTGACATCGCATGATAATTTTCAACACGCAACGTAGCGGACCTGCCATTATCCAATACCAGCTGCTGATTATTGAATTTGAAGGCATCACCGCCCACTTCCTGCCAGTGCGAGTCGGAAAGGGATTGATCCAATTTTTTCAGTCCAAAGCCGGCAAATCTGCCCCTTCCCAGGCAAAGCAATGATAGAGTCGGTTGATTGTTAATATTATCCACCACCGATACCTTATAGCCGGCGGGAATCGAACTCATTGATTCTGTTTTATGAATGGTTATTTTTGGAATACCCGTCTCCTCGCCAAGTAATTTTTCCCGCTCAAAATGATACCCTTCATGCTCCATGCCGTGGCACAGCTGATACACTTTCAGCATTGCCTTTATGTTGTTATTCCCCAAGATATTCAGATGCTTATTATTTTCATTTAACAAGCCTTTCATCAGCATGACCAGACGATCGCGGATTCCCGCGTTGACAAAAGTCTCGGCCGCCTGCGTGTCGGCTGTAGCTGAGTTTACTACTTCAACGACCTTTGCCGCCTGATCATGCAGCAATTCATATCCCTTACTGCCATAGGATTTCATCACGTCATATATGTCGGCGGCACCGGCCAAGCCGGTAATCACCATGCTTAACAAAGCCGATTCCCATGCCTGTTTACGATGCCCTTCCCCCTGCCCGCTGGCCACCTGGTGCAGATATAAAGCGTTGCCGGCTATCGACAGTACATTGCCCAACGCCATCGCCGCACAGCCGGCGGGTGAACCGCCGCTGAAAAAAAGCGACAATAGATAAAGCGCGTTGCCGGATGCCTGCAAACGCTGCTGGACCAGACCGTCATCACCGTATTGCGCCGGCGTGGCGAAAACCAGGGAATGATAATCAATATGCTCATCCAGCTTTTCAGCATCCAGGGTTTTTAAACTCTGCCAAATGTTGGCCGAATTGACAAAAAGAATCGCGGGCGTTAAAACGCAATCGTGCTCATTCAACTTAGGCGCGAGACTCGTCGCTTCCAGCCATGTCTTATGCTGCACCGAGAGGTGGCCGGCGATAAACATTCGTAATGCGTCGGAGACATCGTCGGGTGTCCAAAGATAAACCGCCCCTGTCGCCAGGGAAATCAATAATCCGCCTGTCGACTCGGCGATGGCGATTAATGCCGGGACGGTAAACCGTCCTTCGGGAGCCGCCAAACTGACCAGTTTTTCTTCTATCTGCCTATCCGTCCAGCGCTGGATGATTTTTCGTATACCGCCATCGGCATTTTTGCCCATAAACGGGAACAGCGCCGCAGCCAATCGATTTTTAGCCATGGTAATATACGCGGTACTGATATCCTCGCTCGCATGGAAGTAATCGACCAACCGCTCAAAATCAGCCGTAAGACTGACGGCGTCGCCGTTGATAATAAATTCCAAATAGGACAGGAAGTCATGCTTATCAGAATCCAGGATAATGGTACGCAAGACAATATAATCATACTTATCTGTTTCTTCATCATCGTTCAATTTAAAAACATAGGGTTCTTTTAACAACACTTGCCTAACGGTATAGTTTCCTCGCGCTATTTCCCTTACCGGGCTTAATCCCGCGTGATTTTTTTTCAGATAATGTATAATCAGCGATATACTTGTCGCGAGCTGTTGTGATGTGAGCGACATGCCGTATTTTCTCTGTACCACGTCGCTTAACAGCATATCAATGAATTCCGTGGTCACACGGTGAGATGTCGGTGGAAATTCTTGGGAAAGGCCGAACGTATGCAACCAGGTATTCCTTTCAACCATACCTGCATGCCTGGATGTTGTATTTTTCCCTGGATTCAGGATAACCGAAGTGGAATTGTTATGAGCAGGCATTATTATATTGGTTTCAGGTCGATCCATAGCAGCGTTCATGACCGCGTAAGTATTTATTTTTTCCCGTAACTGGCGCCAGTATGCCATGTGCTCCCCCTGATGCGCGCACGCGGGTAAAGTCGCATAATCATATGCTTGCCGGTTAAAACGCGGCGCCCTCATGGGCAATGCCTTTGGCCAACGTTCCCCCGCCTTGGGGTCGCCGCCATAACGCAGATAATACAACAGCATGCCGCAGCCTAAGATACCCGCCAGCAAATACAGTAGCCTAAAAAAAACCTGTTGCGTTTTTTCCCCTCCGTCCTGGTCGTGGCTGTTTACTGCGGCCAAAACGCTTGATGAATCATGATCAAGAAGATGTTTATTGCCAGTATCGATGGTTGAATTTTTTTTTACGCCAGCCCAACCCTGTTCTCTATTTGAGACCTGGCTCAGGCTATGTGTCGTCCCGATTAATAACGGAAGTTTATTTTTTTTATTACTCGTGAAAGAATTTCTTGAAAAGATATGAAGCTCATTAGATATTAGCATTGAAATTATATCCTTTTACTCAGATCAAGCATATAACGAAAAATCAAAACCAAGATCGCTTATAACCCTGGGGTCGACGTTATCTGAAAAATGACTGAGTGTAAGTAATTACAATGCCGGACAATATCTTTTGCGCTGACTCAGCGTCAATGGCGGATCGGGTTAAACAATATTTCATCAACCCGCGTAGCCGGGGGGCGGGATTACAGGCGGTTATTACCGCGTGGGCGCGCCTTGCGCCTGAACCCGCGCAACGGCTGCGCTAAACATCCTCAAATCGTTGCGCAAACCGCGCTAAACGGCGGGGCAACCTGCCGTTACGCGCCCATGCTTTTCCAGGTCGTGAGCGTTATTTCCAATTGTGTTTGCTGATCCGACAGCCACATTAATCCATCTTGCAGCGTAGCCTGCAAAGACATATTGCGCGCCGCGAGCGCGGCCAGTTGCGCCATTTGCGCATCCTCGACAAAATACACGCACAGGTTGTCGTGCTGGGACAACGTCGGTTCGACCTGCCGCCACCATATGCGCGCCGCGCGCTCGTTATAGGCATAGAGCACCACATTGCGCGCCAGATGACAGGCTTTACGCAGCCTTTTTTCCTCAGGCAATCCCAGTTCTATCCACCACTCCGGCTCGCCGCGATCGTTGCGCAGCCATAACGCCGGCTCATCCTCGGCGCTGAGACCGCGGGTAAACTCCAGGCGGTCGTCGGCATGGTAAATCCATGCCAGCAGACGCAGCATCATGCGCTGCGGCGTCTCGGAGGGATGCTGCGCCAGCACCAAATTGACATCGGAAAAATAATTCCGGTCCATATCGGCGATGTTGATCGCCGCTTTATGTACAGTCGCTTTTAACGCCATGGGGGTTCCGTAGGATATGTTTTGGCTGGCAGTGTACCCGACATCGCCCATCGGCCGCCAGAAAAGCGGTAAAGGTATTGTGTCGGCGCTATTAATTCCTAAACCATTTATTCCAGGGATAGGGGTGCTCTGTGCTATAGTCTGATAAGGAAATACTGTTGAAAGATGTAGGCGGGATGAGCGGCGGATGAGAATCGCACTCCATCCTCCCTCAGGGAACAGGCGGTATTTACCGCCGTAACAAGTAGGTGAGCTATTATGTCAACGAATGAAGAATATCAACCCATTAATTGTGATGATTACGATAATCTTGAGCTCGCCTGTCAGCGCCACTGGGTCCTCACTCTGACGCTTAAGAATGGAGATACCGTTGCCGGCACGGCGCGAGATATGATCTCAAGAAAACATGTCGAGTATCTGGTTATCGACGAGACGGGCGGCAGCCATGAACTTCGGCTGGACCATATTGCCAGTTTCACCCACCCTGAACTCGGAACGGTGGTGGTTAGCGAATAATCCCCCTTCTTCCCCTTCCTGACGGGCAGTAGGATTACTACCCGTTAGCGTTTTTCCCAAGCGGCCCCCGTTGCCTCCCGTCCTTGCCGTTAGCGCGACACTACCGTATCCATTCCAGGTTCAGGCCCATATCCCCCTCGCCGACCTGCCCTTCACGGGTGATGAAAACGCCCGGCGCGGTGATCAACTGCTCGTTGTAATACACCAGGGGCGTGCGCTCACGCTGCCAGGGCGCGACACCCAGTTCCTGCCATAATTTTTTTACCGGTCGTCCATGGCGACGGCCCAGAATATGCAGGGTGCCGGTCGCCGAAAACCTCACGCTTATCCGCTCGTCCGCCCGCGGCCGGCGCACCGCCTCACCGCCGGAACCCTGGCGCAGCAAGCCGAGATCATCAGGCAGCGGCAGCATTTGCCCTACGTCCCGCCATATCAGCACACGCTCCCTGAGCGAGGGCCATAGCGGCAGGGCGAACAAGCGTTGGCGAAACCGCCGGATCTGCCGGTCCCCCAACCGCAGCATGGGCTCGGCGTCCCGGCGGCTTAACGCCACCTCGGTCCAGATCCTGGCCAGCTGTTCCTGCGAGGGCATGTCCATGCCAAACGACGCCAGCCAGCGGCGCAGCACAGCCCCGCGCCGTATGGCGCTCATGCCCATCATCGGCGCCAGATCGAGAGAATTATCCGCGCCGGTTAATTGTTGCAGCGTCTCGGCGAGCAGCTCGTCGAGCAGCGTTTCCTGATCGGCGCAAAGCGCGGCGCTGCGCGCCGCCGCCCGGCTGAAATGGGGCCAGCGTTGACTCAGCAGGGGAATCACACGCAGGCGCAGAAAATTACGATCGAAGCGCGGATCCTGGTTACTCTCGTCCTCGATCCAATTTAAGCACCGGCTTTGGGCATAGTCGCGCAGCCGCGCCCGGCTGATATCCAGCAAAGGCCGCAGCAGCGCGTGGCCATGGAAAGGCGACAAAGCGGCCATGGCCGATAATCCGGCCGGTCCGCTGCCGCGCTTTAGCGCCAGCAACAGGGTTTCGCCCTGATCGTCCTGATGCTGGGCGGTCAACAACGTCTCTCCAGGCAGCAGCGCCTGCGCCAACGCCTGGTAACGCGCAGAACGCGCCGCCGCTTCGATACCGCCGTCAGCGCTATCCACCCGTACCCTGAGCTGCTGGAAAGGAATATCCAGACGGCGGCATAGCGCCGCGCAATGCTGCGCCCAATCGTCGGCATGGACGCTTAAGCCATGGTTGATATAGACCGCGCGCGGCGCAAGATCGGGCATCTGCCGGCCGCGCAGCAACGCCAGCGCATCCAGCAGCACCGTGGAGTCCAGTCCGCCGCTTAGGGCCACCAGCACCGCCCGGCGCCCCCCAAGCCGCTGAGCGATATGGCGGCGCAGCGTCTCCTCGCAATCAGGCTTCATACAGCTCCAGGGGGAGATCGTCGGGATCGGCAAAAAAAGTAAAACGCCTGCCGGTCAGGGGATCGATACGCACCGGCTCGCAGTCGACGCCGTCGATTTGCAGTGCGCCGATAGCCGCGGCGACATCCGCCACGCTGAACGCCAGATGGCGCAATCCGCGGGCTTCAGGGCGGCTGACCCTGGCCGGCGCGTTGGGAAAGCTGAACAGCTCGATGATATAGTCGCCGTTAAGCGCTAAATCCCCTTTCCAGGAATCGCGTTCGGCACGGTACGTTTCGCTTAGCAGCGTAAAGCCGAGTATGTCGCAATAAAACTGCTTACTGCGCTGGTAATCCGAGGCGATGATGGCGATATGATGCACCTGCTGTAGTTTGAGCATCGGCATGTTCCTGTTGAATCCATTGATGGGCGCTAGCTGGGCCACTCCCCGGCTCAGGAGGCAATTTACCACAGTATATCCGCCCTCGCCCGCCTGTCATACCCACCGCGTGGGGCGCCGCCGGCGGACGGTGTGATGCGTGGCCGGCGGTTGTTTCCGGCGAAAGATGCATAAAACGCTCATCTTCGGCATAATGTCTGGAATTATCAATCGCCTTGTTTTAGCATCTGATTAAATTATATACATCTTTAATCAATTACCTTGGCGACAGCAGGCGATCTATGATAATCGTGCCCGGTTTTATATCTAAAACATTTTTATCCGCGGAAAAAAAAACGGAGCCGGTAGTCGCTAATACTTTTACCCAGGCGGTATTAAGGGTATTCAAGCGATTAGCCGCCCTGCGAAAATATATGCCAGTGAACATCCACGGCACAAAATCTTCGAGCGGCTACTCCCGCAGCGCTGTCACGTCATTGCGTAAACTGCATCTGCGGGCGGGAATCAAGGCCCTGAGAAATGCGGGAAACAAAAAGGCGGCCCACTATTTTGAAGATATGTTGGCTGAGGATGGCCGCAGCGATAATGAAGATTCACCTGCAAGTAGTAAAGATATCAAATCGCTTTTAGCGCTGCAAAAAGAAATCAAAGACACTTTAGCGATGCATTTAAAACAACAATGCGGCTGCAGTAAAGGCGTGGCCCGTGATAACGCGAAAAAAAATCTCGATTCTCTGGCTAAAGAAATTTTAAATAATACCCCATGGGATATTATTCACGACCGGTTTAGTTTTGCCGATAGAACCTTTGACAGCACATTAATACCCGCCGGCCAGCTAAAATTGGGCGCGCAAGATATTTTTGCGGTTAGCTATGAGAATAAAGGTATTTGCAGTAAATCCACCGATGAAACCATCCACGCCCCGAATTTATGGGCTACACATTTTAAAGTAAAAGATGATAACCAACAGGAAATGCTGTTTACCGGCTTGCGTCATGCGGTGTTAAGCCCCTTCCATCTGGATCCAGGCAGCGCCGAACGTAAGGAGGGAGCGCTGAACCGCGCCAGGGAAGTCGCCGCCGCCGCGCTGTTCTTGCGGCCGGAAAAACTGGCCGCGGCGTTGGCGGGTAAAACGGTGGATTTGCCGCTAACGTCGACCAGCCTGCTGACGCCCGTGGATATCGGCCCCTCCACGGAAAAATCCCAGTTAAGGGATCAGATGGAAGCCTGGAAGGATATCGGCGCCAAGCCGATAGTGCTGGTTATCCGCGATCAAAAAGGCGATAGGGTGCCGGTAACCGTGCGGCTTGATATCGCCGCCTTCAATTTCGGGGTGAATCAGCTGGCGCTGGGACGGCTTGGCCTTGGACATGGTTTCGCCGATAGCTATAATCTGCCGGCGCTGACCAAGCTGCTTGGCCGGGACCTGTCGCAAAGCGCGCCGCACGGGGGTTGGGTGGGGCAGTATCTTGCCACCCTGCCCCGGCCCGCCAATGCCGAGAGGGTATCTTCGCTGGCGAGCGAACTGAAACAGATTTGGTCTCATAAGTCCCATCATGACGATAACGGCGAACCCTATAAAGCCGCGATGCGTGTCGCATTATTATCCTATGAAATCGGCATTACCCCTTGCTGGAATTGCAAGAGCGGGAAAGATCGCACCGGAATTCTAGATGCGGTCATTAAGCACAACGTGGTAAATCAATATTTATATAAAAGAACCCTCCCGCTGAATGGGCTACATCATGAGAGTAAGGCATTAGTCGAGAGCGTGATGCTTAACACCGGTAATTTACAAGTTCAACAATATAATACCGGCGCCCCCGGCAACAAATGTTTAAATGAAAATAGGGTCGCCGATTTGTTATTTAATAAACTCACCCTGCGCGCCGGCTTAGGGGATGACATAGCCGACAAGGTGAAAAGCCTGGCCGACCGCGTATAGGAGGCATTATGGAAACTTTTTTACTCGGACTGTACGATCGTTATAATATCCTTCTGCGTGAAGACAATATGCTTTGCATCAATGAAGATATTTTTATTTTCCTTTCTGAGAACGACAACCGCATAATTTTACTCTGCCCTTGTTTTCCCGTACCCGATCAGCAAACGGATTTAGTCGGGCTGTTAGCGCTGAATTGCAAAAATGAGATTACCTTTTGCTGCGCCGATGATTTGATTATGGCCAAGTTGATAATGAATCAAGATGATGACTTTGATGGCATGATGGATAAATTCGGCTGGTATGTTCATGAAATAATCGCCGCCCGGGACTGTTTCAGTCCCGGCCCGCGGCAAGAGATGCCCGGCCGGGTAGCATAGCGGAACGACCAGCCGGCGGCCTATACGCCGGGGCGCCGCTCGCAGGCCATTACGCACGGCGCCGCGCGAAGCGGCGCCGTTATGATCGCGGTTTCAGGCCGGCGCGGTGGTTTTCAGCACCCGCACCAGGTAGCGGCCATCCTCGGTTAACTGCGCGCCGTGGATATCGGTTTCAAACCCCGGGTAATGTATCCCGATGGTACAGAGCATGATGAGGAAATCCAGTACCCCGCGGCTTTGCTCGGTGATCATCTCGCCCGGCATCACGACAGGCACCCCGGGGGGGTAAGGCAGCAGCATATTGGCGGAAATGCGTCCGATCATATCCGGCAGCTCCACCGTCTCCACATTGCCGCGCACCTGCTGTTGAAAGGCGGCGTGCGGTGTCATTATCATCTCGGGCAGTACGTCGAATGCGCTTAACATCAAACGCGGCAACCGGTGCTGGCGGATCAGGCGGTGTATGCCCTGGGCCAGATCCTGGATGCGCATGTTGCGATAAAAATCAGGATCTTCGGCGTAGAGATCGGGCAGCATATTCCTGACGCGCAAATTCAGATCATAAGAACGTTTAAATTCGGTCAAACCGCGCAGCAGGCTCATGGCTTTGGTTTTGTCAATGCCGATGCTGAACAGGAACAACAGGTTGTAAGGACCGGTTTTTTCCACCACCACGCCCCGCTCGTCGAGGAATTTGGCCACCAGCGCCGCCGGTATGCCGTCCTCGGCCATATTGCCGGACTCGTCCATGCCGGGCGTCAGTATCGTGACCTTGATCGGATCAAGATACATATGGTCGGCGTCGGCATGAGCAAAACCGTGCCATGGCGCGCCCGGCTCGATGGGCCAGCACACCGCCTCCTCGATAATCTCCGGTTGCCAGATATCAAAAAACCAGCCTTCGGACTCCTCGCGCAGCCGCTGCACCTCTTTGCGAAAATGCAGCGCCCGCTCGATGGAGCGCAGGATCAGCCGCCGTCCCGGCTTGCCCCGCACCATGGCGGCCGCGGTTTCGATCGACGCCACTATGCCGTAATTAGGCGACGTGGTCGTGTGCATCATATAGGCTTCGTTGAAGGTGCGTTCGTCATAATCACCTTTGATATGAATCAAAGAGGCTTGGGAAAACGCCGCCAGCAGCTTGTGGGTGGACTGGGTTTCAAAAATAACCTTGCCGGGGATGCGCTCGCCGCTCATGCCGCTTTTGCCGCGGTAGATCGGGTGGAAATTGGTATAGGGCACCCAGGCGGAATCAAAGTGAATCGAGGCCACTTCCAGGGTTTCTTTGATATATTGCGTGTTGTAGAGCAAACCGTCGTAGGTGGAATTGGTAATCACCGCATGCACCGGCCAGGTGGCATGGGGCGTTTGCGCCACTTTCAACGCAATGCTTTCCCGGGTGAATTCGCGTTTGGGAATGCCGCCCAGGATGCCATAGGCATTGCGGATGGGGCACAGGTAGATGGGCACAATGTCGCTCATCATCAGCAAATGCGTCAGCGACTTGTGACAGTTGCGATCGATAAGCACCGTGCTGCCCGCCGGCGCGGCGTACATCCCCACCATTTTGTTGGCGGTGGAGGTGCCGTTGGTCACCATATAGCTTTGCTCCGCGCCAAAGATGCGGGCAATAAACTCCTCCGCCTCGAGATGCGGGCCGGAGTGATCGAGCAGCGATCCCAGTTCGGTTACCGAGATCGACACGTCCGCCTTCAGGGTATTGGCGCCAAAAAAATCGTAGAACAGGCTGCCCACCGGGCTTTTTTGATAGGCGGTGCCGGCCATGTGACCGGGGGTACAAAAGGTATACTTACCCTCTTTCACATAATTAAACAGCGCTTTGGTAAAGGGGGGAATGATGGCGTCGATGTATTCATCGGTATACTGCCGTATCCGGCTGCTGATATCGTCGGCGACGCCCAGACCGTACTCAAAAAAGTACAGCACCATACGCATTTCATTCAGGCTGACGTCCAAAGATGATTGGGTGTTGATAAACGCGTAGAGCGGCAGGTATTCGTTCAGCTCGTTAATCTCGATGCAGAGATCCATACTGTACTGATCCCAATCGAATATTACGCCGCAGATACGCGGATTTTGCTCGATAAGCTTGACCAGATCGCCGCTCGAGGTGGGATAGACCAATTGAAAACCCCGCGTTTTCAACGCCTCATCCAGCTCCCGAATGGGTTCGTTTTTATAAAACACCCTCTCCGGGCTTAAAATTGCAATGATGTTCATTCAGCCGGTCCTTTTAGCCTGGGGCTGTTTCGTTGCCCAATAAGCATAGATCACTTCATAACGGCCATGGCCGGCAATACCGGCGGTTGCGCGCGGTCCATGAAAAAACACCCCGCGAGCGATACGCTTGCGGGGTGTTTCAGTCCTGGTCATCTCGCTAAAGCGCATGGCACTGGCGACCTGACCGCCTCGCCCGCCGGGGCAAGATCAGCAATAACCGTAATTCATCAACCGTTGATAACGGCGATTCAACAGTTCTTCCTCGCTCATTTTATCCAGCTCGGACAGGTCGGACAGCAGCTGCGCTTTTAACGACGCCGCGATGGCCAGCACATCACGATGCGCGCCGCCCAGCGGTTCGGGGACGATGCTGTCGATAAGCTCCAGTTCCTTGAGCCGCGGCGCAACGATACCCATCGCCTCGGCGGCAATCGGCGCTTTATCGGCGCTTTTCCATAAGATGGAGGCGCAGCCTTCCGGCGATATCACCGAGTAGGTGCTGTACTGCAACATATTGACCTTATCGCCCACGCCGATGGCCAAAGCGCCGCCGGAGCCGCCCTCGCCGATAACGGTACAGACCACCGGCACCCTAAGTCCGGGCATTTCGCGCAAATTGTGGGCAATGGCCTCGGACTGGCCACGTTCCTCGGCGCCGACGCCCGGATAAGCGCCGGGGGTATCGATGAAGGTCAGCAGCGGCAGGTTGAACCGGTCGGCCATTTCCATAAGCCGCAGGGCCTTACGGTAGCCTTCCGGCGCCGGCATGCCGAAGTTGCGCCGAATTTTTTCTTTGGTTTCCCGGCCCTTTTGATGGCCGATAATCATCACCGGCCGGCCGTCGAGACGCGCCATGCCGCCGACAATGGCTTTATCGTCGGCATAGGCGCGATCGCCCGCCAGCTCATCGAAATCGGTGAAGATATGCTGGATGTAATCCAGCGTATATGGCCTGCGGGGATGACGGGCCAGTTGGGCGATTTGCCAGGCCCCCAGATCGGAGAAAATTTTATGGGTCAGCTCCACGCTTTTTTCACGCAGGCGCTGCACCTCTTCATCCAGATTAATATCTAATTTTTCGTCTTGACGGCTGACTGCGGTCAGCGAGTCAATTTTCGCTTCCAGCTCTGCAATCGGCTGTTCAAAATCAAGAAAATTCAGACTCATAGTATTCCTATATTAG
>NZ_DASWOM010000063.1:0-4744 GCF_036398755.1 Acerihabitans sp.
GGATGTATAGCCGGTTTGCCGAAACCCGGCGCTGGCGGGTGGAGATCGTCAGCGCCAGCGACGGTGAGCACGGCGGCTACAAAGAAGTCATCGCCAAAATCGATAACGACGGCGCCTACGGCCAGCTTAAGTTCGAGTCCGGCGGCCACCGCGTGCAGCGGGTACCGGAAACCGAATCCCAGGGACGCATCCATACCTCCGCCTGTACGGTGGCGGTGATGCCGGCGATCCCGGAAGAAGAGTTGCCGGTGATCAATGCCGGGGACTTGCGCATCGATACCTTTCGTTCATCCGGCGCGGGCGGCCAGCACGTCAATACCACCGATTCCGCCATCCGCATTACCCATTTGCCCAGCGGGCTGGTGGTGGAATGCCAGGACGAGCGTTCACAGCATAAGAACAAAGCCAAGGCGCTGGCGGTATTGGGCGCCAGGCTGCGCGCGGCCGAGGTGCGGCGCCGCCAGTTGGAGGAGGCGTCGACCCGCCGCAATCTGCTGGGCAGCGGCGATCGCTCCGACCGCATCCGTACCTATAATTTCCCCCAGGGGCGGGTGACCGATCACCGTATCGGCCTGACGCTCTATCGCCTGGATGAAGTGATTGAAGGCAAGCTGGATATGCTGGTGCAGCCGATCATGCAGGAATACCAGGCGGATCAACTGGCGGCGCTGGCAGAACAATCCTGATGCGATGCGGCCAGTGGCTTGATGACGCCGCCCGCCGGCTCGCCGGCGGCGATAGCCCAAGGCGGGATGCCGAAATCCTGCTCGGTTTTGTTACCGGGCGGGCGCGCACCTGGCTGCTGGCGTTTGGCGAAACGCCGCTGACGCCGCCGGAGCTTGCCCGTCTGGACGCTTTGCTGTTACGGCGCGCGGCGGGGGAACCGATAGCTTATCTGACCGGCGAGCGTGAATTCTGGTCGCTGCGCCTTAAAGTTTCGCCCGCCACGCTTATCCCGCGCCCCGATACCGAATGCCTGGTTGAACAGGCGCTGGCGCTGCTGCCCGATGAGCCAGCCGAGGTGCTGGATCTGGGCACCGGCACCGGCGCCATCGCCCTGGCATTAGCCAGCGAAAGACCGTCGTGGCGGGTGACCGGCGTGGATCTGCGGCCGGAGGCGGTCGACCTGGCGCGCGAAAACGCCCTGCTGCTGGGCATCGCCAATGCGCGTTTCGCCACGGGAAGTTGGTTTAAATCATTGCAGGGAATGCGCTATACCCTTATTGTGAGTAATCCGCCCTATATTGATGTGGACGATCCGCATTTGCAACAGGGAGACGTGCGCTTTGAGCCGCAAAGCGCGCTGGTTGCGGCCGGTAACGGACTGGCCGATTTGGCGGCCATCGCCACGGGCGCCGCCGGTCATTTGCACCCCGGCGGCTGGCTAGTGCTGGAACATGGCTGGCGACAGGCCGGCGCGGTGCGCGGCCTGCTGGCAAGCGCTGGTTTTTTGCGGGTCGGCACCCGGCGGGACTATGGCGATAATGAACGCGTTTCACTGGGACAATGGCCGGGTTAAGCCCCGCCGGGAATACGACGCTGGAGCAGTGATGAGTGCTTACATGGCCATCAAGTACTTACATTTAACAACGGTATGGATCACCATTACGCTGTTTGTCATTCGTTTTTATTGGCGCTGGCGCGGTTCCCCCCTGTTAACCAAAAGGTGGGTGCGCGTTTCCCCGCATATCGTTGATACCCTGTTATTGATTTCCGGCATCACGCTGATAATCCTCTCGGGCATTTCTCCCTTCACCGAAGACGGCCGCTGGCTATTGGATAAACTGGTGTTGGTGGTTGTCTACATCCTGCTTGGCTCCGTGGCGCTGGGCAAATATACGCGGCGTGAAAAAATCCGCTGGCTGGCATTTATCTGCGGGCTGGCGTGTCTGTACACTATTTACCGGCTGGCTAGCAGTAAGCTTCCCCTGCTGACAGGATTTCTATGAGTAATATTGCGGATTTTGAATATAATCTTTCACCGCTTAGCGAGGGTGTAATACGTATTTCCCTTGCCATCCGGCAGGATTTTCCCGCTGACAGCGTCCGCGACCAGTTGCGTTTGCTGGCCGAAACGGCGCGGGAGCAGATCCCGGCGACGCTGAACCAGGACGAACAGCTGGGGCTGTTGCTGAAATTGTTCTACCGCACCTGGGGATTTGGCGGCGTCGGCGGCGTGTATCGTCTGTCGGACGCCTTATGGCTTGATAACGTGCTCGAGCGCCGCCAGGGCCTGCCCGCGTCGTTGGGCATTATCCTGCTGCACGTGGCGCAGTCCATGGGCATCCCCCTGTTGCCGGTGATCTTCCCGACCCAGATGATCCTGCGCGCCGGCTGGCTTGACGGCGAAATGTGGCTGATAAACCCGATCAACGGCGATACCCTTGATGAACATACGCTGGATATCTGGCTGCGCGGCAATATCGGCACCGGCATTGAACTGGCGGATGAAGATCTGGAAGAAGCGGATAACAATACCGTGGTGCGTAAACTGCTCGATACGCTAAAATCCGCGTTGATGGACGAAAAACAGATGGAGCTTGCCCTGGGCGCCAGCGAGGCGATGCTGGAGTTTGATCCCGACGACCCTTATGAAATCCGCGATCGTGGTTTGATCTACGCCCAACTGGAATGCGATCATGTGGCGCTGTCGGACCTTAATTATTTTGTCGAGCAGTGCCCGGAAGATCCCATCAGCGAAATGATCAAGGTTCAGATACATTCCATCGAGCAAAAATCGGTGACCCTACATTAAACCCGATGCCATCGGCCATTACCCCGGCCGGTATGTCGATAAAAAGTATAAGGTATAGGTATGAAACAACTGGTGGTGAATATTGGTGATATCCCGGTGGCGAACGATCGTCCATTCGTGCTGTTCGGCGGCATGAATGTGCTGGAGTCGCGCGAACTGGCGATGCGCATATGTGAACATTACGTTACCGTGACCCGGAAACTGGGCATTCCCTACGTGTTCAAAGCCTCGTTTGATAAAGCCAATCGTTCGTCCATTCACTCCTATCGCGGTCCTGGCCTGGAAGAGGGCATGAAGATCTTCCAGGAGCTGAAGGCGCAGTTTGGCGTGAAAATTATTACCGATGTGCATGAAGCGACCCAGGCGCAGGCGGTGTCCGAGGTGGTCGACGTGATACAACTGCCGGCGTTTCTGGCGCGTCAGACCGATCTGGTGGAGGCCATGGCCCTTACGGGCGCGGTGATAAACGTTAAAAAACCGCAGTTTATCAGCCCGTCGCAGGTGGGCAATATCGTGGATAAGTTCCGCGAAGCCGGTAATGAGCAGGTGATCCTGTGCGATCGCGGCAGTAATTTCGGCTACGATAACCTGGTGGTGGATATCTTGGGATTTAACGTGATGAACCGGGTTTCCGGTGGTTGTCCGGTGATTTTTGACGTTACCCATGCGCTGCAGACGCGCGATCCGTTCGGCGCCGCCTCCGGCGGTCGTCGCGCGCAGGTGGGCGAACTGGCGCGCGCCGGCATGGCGGTAGGCATTGCCGGCCTGTTTATCGAGGCCCATCCGGATCCGGATCATGCCAAATGCGACGGCCCCTCTGCGCTGCCGTTGGATAAACTTGAGCCGTTCCTGGTACAGATGAAAGCGATCGATGATTTAGTGAAAAGCTTTCCGGCGCTGGATACGGGCAGCTAACGCGGGGTTTATGCCGGATCGGCGTGGGTACCGCTTGTGGTGGGTTTAGGCCGGATCGGCGAGGGTACCGCCTGTGGTAGGTTTATGCCGGATCGGCGTGGGTTTCGCTTGCCGGGCGTTCGGTGGTTTTATGTAATGCCGGGCGCCGGCAAGCGACAAAAAGGGTGGCCCGCGCCACCCTTCTTGACATCCCCGCGTCCTCCAGATCGTACGCCGCTGCGCGGTCCCCTGCAGCGCCTCATCCCGGCTATTGGACCGCCCGGTTAGCGCTCCAGGCGCTACCGGACTTTCGCCGCTCCCGGCGGCTCATCCAGCCGTGATGCACGCTGCCGGCGCACTCTATGTCGGCACAAGGTCAACCCCATCGCCTGCAAGAAGATAGGTTTTTTTTGGGTTCTGAATGGCATGTACTCACCGGGAAAAAGATCAGCAGGATTTTGGTCTTATCTTAGAGGTTAAGGCTGATGGATGGATGTTCACTTTCGCCTTTCAATCATGCTGACTTTGTAACTTACCGACTTACCGACTTACCGACTACCGACTTGCCGCCTTACCGCCTTACCGACTTGTTACCCAGTTGCCTTGCTGCCTTGCTACCTTATACAGCCTTGCTGCATGACTTTAAGTCTGCACGACCTACTTACAGCCGTGCTGGCGGCATTCCATTACAATTCATTGCACTCGCGCCAGGCGCTATCAAAAGCAACAGCGCCGCTAACGCGACATAAAATACAGGGTGAACAGCGACATAGCCCCCGGCATACCTAAAACCCCCGAACGCACGGCAAGCGAAACCCTCGCCGAACCAGCCTAACCCTCACCGAACCAGCCTAACCCTCGCCGAACCAGCCTAACCCTCGCCGAACCAGCCTAAACCCCGCCGAACCAGCCTAAAACCCCACCGAACACGCATCAACCCCACCGAACCGATACAACCCCCAGCGCCCCCAACGCCGGCACGCTACGCCGGATTCAAGCGCGATGCTGGCTAATCAGTCCATCGGCCACGGCTTTGTCTTCCTCCTCCAGCGCCTGCTCCAGCGTACTGTAGAACGCCAGGCGCCCCGCGACGGG